>PLXD01000286.1 GCA_003151295.1 Chitinophagaceae bacterium
GATGCACGAGTGGCGAAATTGGTAGACGCACTGGACTTAGGATCCAGCGCCGCAAGGCATGGGGGTTCGAGTCCCTCCACCCGCACGAAAAGGCAAAGAGGGTGTCTTCAATACAATAATGGAGGCACCCTCTTTAAATGAGGCGCCCTCATTTATAATCGAGGCTCGCACCCTTAAAACCCATTCCCGGCCATCGTCCCAACCGACTTTCAGGTTTTCATTTTCCAACTGCGTCCCAATCATCGATTATGACATAGATTATAGCTCATCTTTCCCTGCCGCCCAATTACTCGCCGCATATAAAGGATAAACCCGGATGTCATCATAAGCCGCATAGTTCTCCAAGGAGAGCCTCATTCCGTAAGGCGAACGCTTTTCCTGCAGGAACAATCGAAGGCTCTGCATCGACCCCTGCTTTCCCGACTTAATCTCTACGGGAATGATCTGCTGGCCCTTTTGAACAACGTAATCCACTTCGGCATTACTGCTTTTGGACTCCCGTTGCCAGAAATACAAAGATTCCGGACGGTAGCAGGAACCTGCTTTGAGTATCTCGAGACCTGCATATTGCTCCGCAATGGCCCCCTTATTGACGACATCTGCATCGTCCTGCAGCAATATATCCGCTATGTTCAGGCCTAGTATTCGTTGAAAAATACCGGTATCCAGAAGAATCAATTTCCGCTTTTTTGAATTGCTCTCTGCTCCCAGGGGTAAGCCATTGGCTGAAGTATGGGTCACGGGAATGACCCATCCGGCCATGATCAGCAGATCGACGGCTTCCTTGATCTGTTTATGGTTGGACTCGCTATGGGTTTTCGCATAGACGAACTTACCCCCTGACTGCTGTACTACCGAATCAAAGACCTCCGAAACACGCAAAAAAGGAACGCGCTTCCTGTATTTGGAAAAATCCGTCCGCAGAGAGGTGATCAGGTCATCCAGCACCTGACTGCACCGGGTAAGCCCATTCCCCTGGACATAATTGGCTACCACTTCCGGCATCCCTCCGAGGATCAGAAAACGCTTTAGCAGGCCGATCAATTTCTGATGAATGGGCTCTTGAAGCGGTTGCCGGGGGCTGGCCTTCTTTTTGGCGTCCAGCAGTAGATGCTCTCCGGTGGCTTGCAGAAATTCATCCAGAGATAGCGGGTATACGAACATGGAACGTATCCGACCGACGCCGAAAGACGGCACATCGGCCAACGCAAATTCAAGTAGCGATCCCGCAGCGATTACGTGGAGTTCCGGATATTTTTCATAGAAGAACCGCAAAGAAGAGATGGCTGGAATACAAGATTGTATCTCATCGAAAAAAAGAAGGGTCTTCCAGGGCAGAATGGGCACATTATATAATAACGAGAGGTTCTCACAGAGTTGCCGTGGGTCAAGATCGCCGTCAAAAAGTTTATGCACCTGCCGCTGTTCCTCAAAGTTGACCTCCAGGAAATGATCGAACTGGCCGGCCAAATGACGAACAGCGGTCGATTTACCTACTTGACGGGCGCCCCTGATCAGAAGCGGCTTGACCTCCTTATCCTGCCGCCAGGCAGAGAGTTCCTGATCGATATTTCTGGTTAAATACATTTATACAAGGCGAAAAAAGGCGAAAATATCCATTTTTACAAGGCGAAAATATAGCTAATTTTCCATTTTTACAAGGCGAAAATAACCTATTGAGTAATTAATTGGAACGCTCAACTCCTCACCATAAACACGACCGGCTGCCGCGNNTACCGCAGGGCTTCCTTTGCCAGCTGGGGATGCACTTCGTTGCCGTTGACCACATGCGCGTTGGAGATGGACCCATCGACAGCGACGATGAATTCAACGATGACTTTTTCCGAGGCCTCCTGCTGGCCCTTCGGCAGCTTGACATATTTGAGCGCCAGTTTGGAATCGAGATTGGCTTCCAGGTATTTAAACCATGCTCCGTCCTTGCCATGAAACCGGGCGTGAAAGATCAGGCTGGCGGCTGAAAATTTCGTAACGGGCAGGGCCGGCAGGTCAAAGACATGCCCATCGACCGCCTTCTCGTCCACGCGCACGCAACTGTCGGTCTGGCTGGCAAATGAGTATTGCGAAGCACATAAAAGATAAAGTGCTCCTCCCGACTCATGGGAATACACATTGTATTGTCCGAGGCCGTTCTCACGGTCATACTCCGGGTTAATGACCAGCAAAGGCGAATAACAGAATTTCCGGGTGCTGATTGCAGTCTTTATCGTCACCGACTTACAGGTATAATTATTCACCTTGAAAGAGGCGTCATCCCTTACGATATCCGTCACCCGGGCCGTATCGTCGGAATAACCCATATAATACAAGGTATCGATAGCCCTGAACTTATAATATTCCCGCTTGTCCTTCCTGATAATATAAATATCGGCATACTCCGAATGCTGCTTGTAATTGCCGTCCTTATAAAATATGGTCAGCACCTCCCCTACCGCAAAGACCTTATGCGCATCCTTTTCACTCAGATACTCATTGTTGGGCTTTACGGAGACATGGTATACCAATTCCCCTTCAAAATATTTCGGCTGGACAAAAGAGGTAACGGTGGAATAAAGGAAAGCGGGCAATAAGACAAGGTATTTTTTCATCGGTCTGACTGCAGGGCTTAATACTGCAAAGCGAATATACGACAGGCGGACACATCAATATCCCTCAGAGCTCATACGATTCCCCCCATATATAAACAATTCATTATCACTAATGATCCGTTTAAATTTCTGCAACTACTCACGAGCCGCTATAAATTTCACTTTTGTTGCCTATTTTACGATCCGTATTGTATTATGAACGATCCATATTGTATCATGCTTTGCCAATGCTTAACTGTTGGAAACGACCTTTCCGTCGTTACCTCAAAAACCATATATGAAAAACAAATTCAGAAAAAACCTTATCCTTTTGCCCCTTGTCTTATCATTTTTAGCCAAGGCGCAAGAAAAATCCTTGTACTTTGATCATTCAGAAAATCCTTGCGGCTCCGATACTGCGTATATAATAAAAAAAGGTCTTTTTCAGGAGGGCAAATGGCATACCTTGGAATACCACAGGAATAACAACCAGCCGTTCGCAGAAGCGTATTATCTCGATCCGGTCTTCCAGCAAAAAGATAGTCTCTATATTTCCTATCACGATTATTCAACCCGTAAAATAGAAACGACCGGCCGGTATTATAAAGGAACAAAAACCGGCCTATGGCTGACCTATTCCTCCAGTGGCAGGATCACGGATTCTGCCTTATATCCGAACGGTCACTTAAGCCGCTATACGGCGTTCTATGAGAGCGGCAAGATCAAAGATACAGCAAGGCTTGACGCCCATGGCGCTGGCTTGTCGAAAGGTTATTGGGAAAGCGGTCTGCCGGAGCACACAGGGCAATTTTCCAATTGGGAAAAGACAGGTAAATGGTTATATTATAACCAGGAAGGAGTCATATGCGCCTCGGAGAACATGGTCGCAGACACAATTGCAAGCGTTCTATACTATGACAGCCAGGGCAGGCATCCGATCGTACGGAAACCTCCTTACGAAGAGGAAGCGGAATACCCCGGAGGTATTCAACGATGGCTGTACTACATTAGTAAATCGATAAATGCCAAACCTTTGCCGGATGTTTACCTGAATGGTAAAGTGGATGGAGTGGTTCAAATTTCATTCGTAATTAACGAGACGGGACAGGTCACAGAAATTAAAGTCCGGAATAGCATACATCCGGACCTCGACTCATTGGCCGTAAGCGTTATCCGTAACAGCGCAGATTGGCATCCTTCCATGGAACACAACAGGCATGTAAACGCCTATAAAATCCAGCCTTTTGCATTTGCCAAGCTTACTGATCAATAAACCGATCAATAAATGGGTCATATAGGCGAGAAATGGGCCGTATAAGCGAGCTCATCCCAACCAATACCCGCCCTTTACATCCCTTTACATCGCCCCCAGTTGATTCATGTACTTCTCGGAATTGGCCCTTACATTGGCAGGCGGGTCCAGGCTCAGGGATTTTTGAAACTGCCGATCGCATCAGTCTT
>PLXD01000362.1 GCA_003151295.1 Chitinophagaceae bacterium
CGAAGACATCGTTTCCGAATCTTTTTATAAGCTATTCCTGTCGAGGGCGCGGATGGAGAATATGGGACATGTGCGCGAGTTCCTGTACCGGGTGACGAGGAATTCCGCGATCGACCTGATCCGGGTGCGAGCCAAGGAGAAAACGGTCAACAGCGACCTCCTGCATCTCTCCGCCGGTGACCGTCCTGAAGCCAACGATGAGTTCAGTATGATAGAAGCCGAGTTGCTCGATAAGATCTATCAGGAGATCGAAAACCTGCCGGATAAAGGCAGGCAGATCTTCAAACTGTATTTTTTTGATCACAAGACGACCGTCGAGATCTCCGAGCTCTTGCAGATAAGCCCCCAGACCGTGCTGAATCATAAATCAACCGCGGTCAGAAACCTCCGCAGCAAACTGCTGTTCCGCAGACTGGTCACCTTGCTGGCAATCAGGCTCTCGACCCTTGTCAATTATTAATTTACCGCGATCATTTTCAACTTATTGACAATCAACCTATTTATTGGATCGACAAATAAATCGAAAAAATATATGATTTTGCGGTAGTTAAAAACCGCAAATCTCCGTGATTTGTATGTTAAAAATTTATTTATATAGGTCTTTTGATTCAACAGCTAATATTCATCTATGAGAGGGGATTTGCCGATGACGGAATTGATTTTAATGTATTTGAACGGGGAAGCCCTCAGTCTTCGCGAAACGGAACGATTAAAGATCTGGTTGTCGAAACCGGAGCATTTAAAAAAACTGGAGACGCAGTTCAAGGATCCGAACTGGCTGGTGAGGAACCTGAAGGTTAACGACGACGTGCATGAGATCGACCATTGGAGGAAATTTCTGGCACTCCTGAAAGAACGTGGAGAGTTTTTGGTCAATACTGAAGAAGATGAATACGAAGGATACGAATCAATACAGGAACGCGAATCGACCGAAAGACGCGAATTGACGCGAAGGATTAAGGTGTGGAGGTATGCGGCGGCGGCTGCTGTTGTCCTCGCGGTCATAGGCGGCGGCTATTGGGTCTATCACGCACGAGTGGCTAAAGAACCCATAGTTGCTCAAGCACCTGCGATGCAAGACCTGGCCCCGGGTGGGAACAAAGCGGTGCTTACGCTTGCAAATGGGTCGAAAATAATCTTGGACAGTGCGAGTAACGGGAACTTAGCAGAACAGGGAAAGACGAAGGTCATTAAAATAAGTGCAGGGCAGCTCTCCTACCGATTGAATCCAATAAATGGAAAACCAAATGCGAATAGCGCTAGTGGCGATGCGAATAACGAAGTTCTTTACAATACGATCACTACGCCTGCCGGTGGGCAGTACCAGGTGGAATTGCCGGATGGTTCAAAGGTTTGGCTCGATGCCAGTTCTACACTGAGATTCCCCACTGTTTTCGACGGACCTCGGAATGTGCAGGTCAACGGCCAGGTATATTTTGAGGTTGCAAAGGATCCGAAACAGCCTTTTGTCGTGGTATCGGGCGATAAGTCCATTGCGGTGTTAGGCACGAGCTTCAATGTGAATGCTTACACCGATGAGCCTTTCTTCGCGGTGACCCTGATCAATGGAGCTGTTAAAGTGCAGGAGGGCGCCAGCCAGGAGACGCTCCGTCCCGGTCAGCAGGCGCAGGTGTCGAGTGGAGGCATCCGGGTGAACGATCATGTAAATCTCCGGCAGGTTACGGCCTGGAAAGACGGTCTCTTTAAATTTTACAACAGCGATATACAGACGATCATGCGCGAAATCGGGAGATGGTACAATGTCACGATCGTCTATGAGGGGAAGATCCCCGAAGACCGGTTTACCGGTACGATGGATAAGAGCCTGAATGCTTCGGATGTCCTGAAGATCCTGGCCTTGAGCAAAGTCCATTTCCGGATCGAAGGCCAGCGGATCGTCGTAATGCCCGATTGAGAACGTACTAACCGAACAGGATAGATATTGCTATATCATTTTATGAACCTCCTTCCTATCAAGACGTCCAACTATGGACGCACTAACGATTAACTGCAACCTGTCAAAATATTTTCTCATGTCGATGGGCCGGACTAATCTCGGCCGGTTATCATTAAACAAAAAAGAGGGCTGTTTCTACAGTCTTCTTTTAAAATCTTTTGGGCATAGCATGAAATCATGTAAATAAAGCGGGTATTGCTATCCGCAATAGTAATGACTTTAAATAAAACCGGGCAAGTGCTTGCGACACGTGCCCGGCGAATTTGAAGTTTCAATAATCAATTGGCTAACTGTTTATTAACCTTTCTGTATGCAAAACTATGGAATTTTCCTGACTTCCAAAACCTGTAAGGTCATGAAGTTGACTGCGATGATCATGCTAGTAGCCTGCCTGCAGGTCAGCGCCCGGGGCTATACCCAGGAGCGGGTGACCCTGTCCCGGAAGGACGCCCCGCTGTCTTCCGTTCTGGACGAGATCGAGCGACAGACCGGGTATCATTATTTCATGAATGCCCAGTGGGAGGCCGATGCAAAGAAGGTAAGTATCAAGGTCGCGAATGCGGACCTGAAGACTGTGCTGGATATCTGTTTTAAAGACCAGCCGTTAACCTATGAGATCATCAAAAATACAATCGTTATAAGGAAAAAAGAGGATAATCAAATTGATAATCAAATTCTTTCGCCCCCTCCTCTAATTTCCCAGGTCACTGGAACGGTTGTCAATGATAAAGGCGAGCCCTTGGTCGGCGCCTCCGTTTTTGTCAAAAATACAAGCAGGGGTACACTTACTGATAACAAAGGAGTTTTCGAGTTGAAGAATGTTGCTAAGGATGCCGTCCTGAAAATTTCTTATGCGGGCTATCAAAGCAAGGAAGTGGGCGTAAATGGAGAAAATGCTCTGAACATCGTACTGTTTATTTCCAATAGCTCCTTAGACCAGGTGCAGGTCATTGCCTACGGTACGACTACACGCCGCTTAAGTGTTGGAAATATAACCACTGTAACCGCCGAAACAATTGAAAAACAACCAGTTAGCAACATGCTTCTGGCCCTGCAAAGCCAGGTGCCGGGGCTATTTATTACTCAGGCCAACGGCATAAATGGCGGCGGTTCAACGGTGCGTATACAGGGACAAAACAGTATTGGAAACGGTAATGATCCTTTTTATGTTATCGACGGAGTGCCCTATGCCTCCTCACTATTGCAAACGGGATTTGACGGTGTTTTGGGTGGCGGAGGTGCCTTCGGTGCTGGTCCTAATTCAGCTTATGGAAGCCCCTTGAACTATATAAACCCATCTGATGTCGAGAGCGTTGAAATTTTAAAGGATGCAGATGCGACGGCTATTTACGGTTCCAGGGCGGCGAATGGTGCCATCCTGATTACGACCAAAAAAGGGAAGGCCGGAGCTGCAAGATTTAATCTAAATCTTCAACAAGGATATAGTGATGTTGGACATTTTGTAGATATGATGAACACGCGTCAGTATCTTGACATGAGGTACCAGGCTTTCCGCAACGACGGCATCAACTGGACCGACCCAAGCGTCAGTGCCAATGATCTTAAAGTTTGGGATACGACCAGGTACACGAACTGGCAAAAAATGCTGATTGGGGGAACGGGACAATACACAAACATAACTGGCAGCCTATCTGGTGGATCAGCCTTCGTGCAATACCTTGTAAGTGGCACTTACAACCGTCAGACAACAGTCTTCCCCGGCAGTTTCGCAGACCAGAAGGGATCGGTTCATTTTAGTCTGACAAGCGCTTCGGCAAACCAAAAATTTCACCTGCAATTTTCCGGAAATTATATGCTAGACGATAACAAGTTGCCGGGAACTGACTTAACAGGACAAGCCATTCTTTTGGAACCGGATGCGCCTGCTCTCTATAGCCCCGATGGTTCATTGAACTGGGAACCTGATGCAAACGGAGTTTCTACCTGGAACAATCCCTTGGCTGTTTATACGCTTCAAACATTTGAAAGAAAAACGAACAACCTAGTTAGTAATGCGGTCTTAAGTTATACTATTATTCCGGGCCTGGATATTAAAACCAGTTTTGGTTATACAGATATGAAATTGAGTGATTATACTCCCTTTCCGCTATCAATCTACCCTCCCGAGCAAAGGGCCTATAACTCATTATATTCTGAGTTTGCAAATAGCACTGCGAATTCATGGATCATTGAGCCACAGATTACCTATAGGAGAAATATTAGTAAGGGTAAACTGAATCTGCTTTTTGGAGGAACCAGACAGCAAAATCAGGCAGATGAGACTTCATTGTACGGATTTGGCTATTCGAGCGCACAATTAATGCAGGATATTCAGGCAGCCACTACTATCGGTCCAGTTGCTTCAGCTTATAACCAATATAAGTATGCCGCCCTGTATGGCCGGGTCAATTACATCTGGGAGGATAAATATATAATTGATTTAACGGGGAGACGGGACGGAAGCAGCCGGTTTGGATCAGCGACACAGTACCACGATTTCTGGAGCGTGGCAGCAGGATGGATATTTAGTGAAGAGGCCCCATTTAAAAAAAGTAAAGTATTGAGTTTTGGCAAACTTCATGGGAGTTACGGAACGACCGGAAATGATCAAATCCAAAACTATAGTTTCCTAAGTATATACTCTCCGACCTACGCGCAAGGATTACCATACCAAAACACTTCAGGACTTATCCCGGTCGGCCTTTCCAACCCATATCTTGAGTGGGAGGAAACGCGCAAACTGCAAGGGGGGATTGATCTCGGATTTTTTAATAACCGGATCCTGTTAAACGCTGTTTATTCTATCAATCGTTCATCAAATCAGTTATTAACAACTCCGTTGCCTACAATTACCGGTTTTGTAGGAATTCCTGCGAATTTACCAGCTACTATACAAAACACCGATTGGGAGTTTACGCTCAATACGGTAAATATAAAAACAAAATATTTTACATGGACAAGCCGCTTCAATTTTACGATTCCCCAAAATAAGCTCCTTGCTTATCCTGGAATTGCAACATCTTCTGCTAGTTATTCATACGTTATTGGCCAGCCTTTAAATATGGTAAGAGTGAATCATTTTATAGGCATCGATCCGGCTACCGGCCAGTATGAATTTGCTGATAAAAAAGGAAACCCGACTACCACCCCCACATATCCGGTTGATTATAATGATCCGGAAGATTTTAATATCATTCTTAATCTTAATCCTAAATTTTATGGCGGTTTTCAAAACACTTTCACTTATAAAGGATTTCTGTTTGATTTTACTTTGAGCTTTGTTAAACAGCTTGGATCAAATTACAACTTTTATTACGGATCATATTATACACCTGGATCGTTTGGCGCTGGTCATAGCAATCAACCAACAACTGTTCTGAACAGTTGGCAAAAACCAGGAGATCTAACTCCGATTGCAGCATATTCTACACTCTATTCTCAGGGCGTAGGTAATTTACGAGGAAGTGATTATGCCTATACCGATGCATCCTACATCCGATTGCATAACCTTTCTCTGTCCTGGCAATTTCCTAAAAAATGGATCGCGGCCAGTCATCTGCAAGATACCCGCATTTATTTTCAGGGTCAGAACTTACTGATGTTTACCCGTGATAAGGTGGTAGCAGATCCTGAAACTGGTCTCGGCGCGTTGCCTCCTTTGCGCATACTGACAGTAGGTCTGAAAACAGGACTTTGAAAATTGATTTTATAATGAATTAATTCGAAAAAAATGAACTTTTTATATAGAACAATTGTGAGTAAATCCCTCGTTTTTATCTCAGTATTGTCTGTTAGCTTTACCGGATGTTCAAAACTGGTGACCACGCCTGCGCCTTATACGGGCCTTAGCCAGCTAAATGTATACGCTACGGATGGTTCGGCAATCGCCGTCATGACCGGTTTATACACCAACCTGAGTTATACTGGACCATTTACCGGAAGTACCGGGATTTCACTATTTTCAGGACTTTCTGCAGATGAATTCACGCTGTTTAATGAAGTTGCCACTTCCGATCCTAAATATTTTTATTATACCAATACCTTATATGCAACACGACAGGCAGGTATGGGTTCTGATTTTTGGTTGCAGGCTTATAGCAATAATGGTATTTATACCTGTAATGCCAGTATAGAAGGATTGACTGGATCCAGTCTACTTACACCTTCTGTGAAGCAGCAATTACTGGGTGAGTCCTATTTCATGCGTGCTCTTTTTTATTTCTATCTGGTGAATCTATATGGAGAAGTTCCAATTGTTACAACGACAAATTATAAAGTGAATGAACAGCTACCAAGAGCTACAACACAACAAGTGTATGCGCAGATCATATCGGATTTAAAAATTGCGCAAGGGCTTTTAAGTGCAAGTTACCTCGATGGTTCCCTCACTCCTTATGGCGCCGCGCCTGAGCGTGTACGGCCTACAAAATGGGCAGCGGATGCTCTGTTGGCAAGGACTTATTTATATACTAAAGATTATGCTGATGCAGTATTGCAGGCTGACAGCGTGATCAATAACGCGTTACTTTATTCTCTTGATACGCTAAACGGTGTATTCCTGATGAACAGCACAGAAGCAATTTGGCAATTACAGCCAACGAATTCACAGCACAATACAGAGGATGGGTGGCTATTTATCCTTCCTCCAACAGGACCGAGCGCAAGTTACTCCCCTTATCCGGTTTATTTAAGCAATGATTTGCTTAGTACTTTTGAACTTGGCGATCAAAGAAGAACAAATTGGGTGGATAGCGTGATCGTCAACAGTGATACATTTTATTTTCCATATAAATATAAAAGTGCAACCCTTGGGGCGACACTTAAAGAATACCAGATGGTCCTTAGACTGGGAGAACAATATTTGATCCGTGCAGAGGCAGAAGCGAATGGAGCCTCGGGTGGAACCGCTGCGGCAATAGCGGATTTGAATGTAATTCGAAATAGGGCCGGTCTGCAAAATTATTCCGGAGCAACTGATGCAACCTCAGTTTTAAATGTCATTCTTCATGAAAGAGAGGTTGAGTTCTTTACAGAGCTCGGTCAGCGGTGGCTGGATCTCAAAAGGACAGGAACAGTGGATGCGGTAATGACACTCGCATGTCCGCGCAAAAATGGTTCATCATGGAACAGCTACCAACAGCTATATCCTATTTACTATAATGATATTCTCAGCGATCCTAATCTGACTCAAAACCCCGGCTACGCATTTTAACAATTTCCAAATTAGAAGACAAATTCAACAGATAAATGAAAAATATATTTCTTTTAATACTGTTTGTATGCGCGCTATTTTATGCGAGAGCAAGCAACAGTTTGCAAACACATGATTCTACTGGAAAAGGAGTTCAATTTGATAATAGCAGATGGCAGCAGGTTCTAAAAAAAGCAAAAAAGGCAAACAAATATATTTTCATTGATTGTTACACAACCTGGTGTGGCCCCTGCAAACAGATGGAGAAAGAAGTTTATGTAAAGCCAGAAGTCGGTGATTACGTAAATAGGCATTTTATTTCCGTTAAAATTCAGATTGACAAGACGCCGAATGATGATGAGCAAACGCGGGCGAAACGAAGTGATGCCGATCTGATTCGAAAGGAATATGGTATACCCGCCTATCCGACTTATTTTATTTTTTCTCCAGACAGCAAGTTGATCAGCAGGGCATCAGGATTTAAGCCTGCCGATGATTTTTTGGGATTTGTGTCAGGCGCTATTGATCCGGGAGCTTTTCATCCTTATGCTAAATATTACGCGTTATTGAACGATTTTAAAAATGGTAAAAGAGATTATACTGTAATTAATCTATTGCTGGATACCGCTAAATTATTGGGTCAGGTCGAGATTTCGGATAGCCTTACGAAAGACTATACAGCTTATTTGTCGACCATAAACGATGATGCTCTATATACAAAAGAGAGTGTTGATTTTCTTTCTACTCATATTGAAGGTTCGAAAAGTAAATTTTTCCATTTATTTCATCCCAATGAAGAAAGAATAAATACTCTTATGGGAAAGAGAGGTTATGCGCAGTTAGTCGTAGGGCGTATCATTGCAAAAGAAGATATAGATCCGGTTGTTCAATTGGCGATGGGCGGTCACAATGCCGATTCCTCGCTTTCAGACGAGAATGGCCCTGATTGGAAACAACTTACTAAATCTATTTCTGCCAGATACTCTGCTGCTTATGCTGAAGAAAATATTTTAAAAGCTAAAGCCAAGTGGTTTAATGAGCATCATGATCAGGCTAATCAGGCTAAGTATTTTACCCTCCTTATTCAAAAATATGGTGAAAATATGGATGCCAATAAAGGGAGCGAATGTGCAAACTTTATGGATTGTGATCTGAATACCTGGTGTTGGGGAATATTTAAATACAGCGTCGACAAAGAACAGATTAACGTGTCAATCGATTGTATGAAGGGTGTAATTGAGAGATATATGATGCGGGGGTGGGTGCCTGTTGAGTTTATGGATACTTATGCGAACTTACTGTATAAGGCAGGAAGATTAAAAGAGGCTGTGGAGATTGAAGAAGAAGGAATTAGTAATCTTGTAAAATCGAAAACTCCCGAATCGGATATTAGAAGATTTCGGGAAGCACTTGAAAAAATGAAAAAAGGGTTGCCTACCTGGCCACATTATATTGATAAAAATGATTTCTTTGGCATGGGATTGAATTGAGTTCTATGATTTTTGAAAATTCAGGAGTAAACTGGGTCTTGTTCAAATTTGGTGGTTTACATGCTAGATGAAGGTCAGGAGGATAGACACTATGACAACATGTGCTGTTCTGGGAGTTGGCTCGAAATTTAGGAACGCCAGTGGTCATTGCTGCAAAGCCTGTTAATCCAAAGAGTTTGAATATGGGTAAGTGGATTGCATTTTTCGTTGTTGAGATTTAATGCTAATATATGAAAAGAATAATTATTAAAATGCTAAAATGGCTGCCATTTGTCGGTATAACCGTACTCGGGACGGTAGCTGTTTTGAATTGTTCCATTGAGAGTAGCCATGTAGTTAAAAAGGAAATTACCTATGACAATGGACAGCTAAAACGGATTATGATTTATGATAGTTCGTTTCACAATCTTAACGCTCAGGTGGAAGTGTATGTGTGACTAGATACTCAATATGATTTTTATGGCTTACTCGATTCGCACGATAATTTTGAGCAGGTGTCTATTTTGGAGTAGTTGAATGTTTCGGCAGTTGCTCGGGAATATGCAATTCTTAGTGTGAATATTTCAGAAAACACTTATTGTTTTTTATCTGTCTTTCTGGTAATTTAAAGCCTAACTGATTTTTTGACATTTTACCCATGATTTTTTATGAGGAATATTTTTTTCGTTTGTTATATATGTTATAGTGTAACTGGTATTGGGCAGCGTATGGTGAATGGGTTGTCAAAACCCATTATCGACAGTGTGGCAATTAACCATTGGCCGAGTCTGGGTCCCGAGCGGGCGATCAACCGTGATGGCCGCTATTTTATGTATGGCTTAGAGAACCAACCGGTAGGCGGTCATACGATGGTCATCCGTTCTGCGGAGGGGAGTTGGAAAAAGGAATTTCCCGGAGTGTCTGGGGGGATCTTTGCAGGAGATGGTAGGCAGTTCATTTTTTTGGTGGCCGACACGCTTTGTTTTTTGTTATTGGGAAATGATGATATGAAAAAGATTATCGGTGTGAACTCTTATTCGCAGTCCGGTAACGGCAAGTGGCTGGTTTACCAGTTGAATAAAGATCAGGAGCTGGTGCTGCACGATTTTTCGCATGATCGGGACTTGTGCTTTTCCGGTGTATCGGACTATATGTTCGATGATTCGTGCCAGCATTTGCTGCTGAAATCAGTGTCTGGAAGTAGCGATCAGACGGCTAGTCGTTTGGAGTGGGTCGGGTTGGCGGATAGTAAAATTTCTGTCATTTGGTCGGATGAAGGTCAGCCTAGCGCGTCGCTAGGCATTTACGCATTGGATCATGCAGGTAGGCAGGTCTGTTTTCTTACCAGTGAGCAGCGTGACGGCCGGATGATGAATCGGCTTTGGTGGTGGCAGCCGAGCATGGATCGGGCGGTTGAGCGCGCCAAAGCGGGCAGCGAGGGCATGGACAGCGACTTGTCGGTATCGAAGGATTATGGGCCACAGTTCAGCGGGGATGGCCGCATTATATATTTTGGTTTGACACGTAATCGTTCTATTCCTGTTGCAGCCCTGGAGACGGTCAGTGTGGACGTATGGAATTGGCGTGACAGCATTCTTCAACCCACTCAACTGGCGGATCATTCGAACCCCTTGTTTACGGCCGTCACCGGCACGGGCGGCGGTCGGGTCGTGCGACTCGAAAATGACAACGAGTATATCGTCGTCAGGCAGACACAGGGGGATTATGTCGTCGTCAAACATACATACAACCCCGGGTACCGGTTCTGGCTAGACAGGCCGGATAGCTATTGGCTGGTCTCGGTGCAGGACGGTTCCCGGATCTTGCTGCCTGTCAAATCGTATAGCGAGTTTTACTTTTCTCCGGGCGGGCGGTACCTGGTCTATGATGAATGGGGGCAGGACGGCCCTTTTACCAGTTATGAGCTGAAGACGGGCCGGGTGTGTAGGATCTCTACTGGTATCCTTGCCCACTGGCTGAGCTGGAGCGATGGTTTTGAGCGCCCATTGAACCAGCATTATTACCCGGTTGGCCTCTTGGGATGGGAACCCGCCGATACAGCTTTATTGGTCTATGATAACTATGATATCTGGAAGCTATGGCTGACGGGGAGTAAGGCGCCGGTCAATATCAGCAGAAGCTATGGGCGGGCGCACCATATCCGGCTTCGGGTGGCGAGTGAACAAAACGGCCTAAACGACCTTTACCAACGAAGTGATTCGGTGTTGCTGGTTGGTTTTAATACCCAGAACAAATACAACGGGTTTTACCGGCTGACGTTGTCCGGCAAGGTTAATCCGGTCTTGTTGTCAATGGGTCCCTGGACGCTTCGACATAGAGATGATATGATGAATTTAAATCCTAATGAATTCAAAAATGCAGGGATGCCGCCCCTGAAGGCGGAGGATGCCTGTAGCTGGGTGGTGATACGTACGACTGCAAGCGAAGCGCCCAATTATTTTCTGACCCATGATTTTATACATTACCAGCCCCTCACTGATCTTGCTCCACAGAAAAAATACAACTGGCTGACTGCGGAGCTTGTGAGTTGGGTGCAACCCGATGGAATCACCAGTCAGGGGGTGCTATATAAACCGGAAGATTTTGACCCGCATAAAAAATACCCGGTGATCATTCATTATTATGAGCAGTTATCCCACCGGGTCTATGAGTACCCTCAACCGGAATATACAGGTGGCGGCCATATCAACATTCCCTGGTTTGTTAGCCGTGGTTTTCTAGTATTCACCCCTGATATCTATTATCACCAATTTGCAATCGGTCAAAGCGCCTGCATCACTGTCGAGTCGGCGGGCAAGATGCTGGCAAAACTGCCGTATGTTGATTCGAAAAGGATGGGAATCGCCGGTCATAGCTGGGGAGGGGCCGAGACCAACTACATCGTCACCCATACTCACTTGTTTGCGGCCGCTCCCTCAGGTGCAGCAGGCCACAATGGAGTCGATCTGATCAGTAATTCTTTGGCCATAAAGGAAAATGGTGCTGGACCGTATAATGACCTGGTTAGGTATGAACGAGAGGATATAGGGGCAACGTTGTGGCAAAGGCCCGACCTATGGATTCAGCAGTCTCCTATTTTTCAGGCCGACCGAATTACCACTCCTTTTCTGATCTTTTACAATAAAGCAGATGGTGGTAATGAACGAGCTATCGAGCTGTTTATCGCGCTCCATCGACTTGGCAAGCATGTATGGATGCTGCAATATGATCATGGCGGACATGTGGTCGATGGCAAGGACGCCGAAGATTTTACGATCCGGGTCACACAGTTTTTTGATCATTTCCTGAAAGGAGCACCCGCTCCGGTATGGATGACGCGTGGAATCCCAGCTAGGTTGAAAGGGGTGGATCCGGGCTATGAGTTAGATCCTAACGAATCGAGGCCATAAAACAAAACCAGGATGAGGCGTTACCCCATCCTGGCCATTTTATTAGGTAGCCAGGTTCCATGATAGGGATCTATCTGCTTTTTTCGTGGATTACCTGACAACTACCCGCCGTTAGCCATCGACACTGGAGTTCCTATTCCCCTGAAATCAATCTGGCGCTTAAAGCAGTACAGCTGGTCACACCTGCAGCACATTTGGTCGTGTTCTCGTTAAGGATATAATAAAATAGAGGAGCTCCAGCAGTACCTACTTTGACGCTGGTACTGTAAGTCCCGCAAATGGTATTATTGACCGTTGTTCCGACGCAATAGCCTAAATTGTATGTTTTGGCTTTAAATGCCAGGCCGCCACCTACTGCTGCTACTACGGCGAGTATAGCGAGCATGATTTTTGCTTTTTTCATGATGATGAGTTTTTGAAAATAAATAATATGCCTACTCTGTTATAGTGGTTTTCGGCATCCCCACGAAAGTTGGGTATTAATTGATCAGGTCAATACCCGAACCCGTTGCGCAACATTTTTACTCCATGGAAATATTTTTTAGATCGTCCGCTTTAAATGGTCCGACAATCACTTTTTTCAAGTTCTTTTCCTTGTTATAGATGGCCGTATACGGAACACCGGATGCTTTATAATAGCTTCCAAAAAAAGCATCGTAATCATCCACCACGGTTATGTTTGGGTATATGTCTAACTTATACTCTTTGGAAAATCCTTTTATCGATGCGAAAGGGAAGTTGGAGAGCATGACAAACCTGATATTGCTTAGCGATTGCATGTTGCCCAACATTTCCTGGGTCTGCGCACGGCAATACGGACAATAGGGATTGAAATAAAATACGACGATGGGCCTTCCTGAAGGAATGTCGCTGGTATTTAACTTGGCCAAACTATCCATGAGCAGCACACTGAAGGCCGGAAGTGGTTTTCCCTCAAATCCGGTTTTTACCACATTCATATGATCTCGACACCCGATGGAAAGCATAAGCGAAAAGGCAATTGCTAATTTTTTCATATTCATCTTTTTAGTGATCAATTATTGTTATTACTGTATTAAGAGTGCTGGTATTCCCTGAGTCAATTGCATTTTTTTGTCTACCGATCTGCTTGCTTGAATTAAAAATGAAAGAAAAAGAGATAGAAAAGACAGGGTGATGATGATCGGAAAAAGCTGGTACCGCAATTCTATAGGTGCTGAAATGACGCTAAAAACCATGTTCCCGAGCCAGATAGCGAATACCCACCATAACACCTGTTTGCTATACTTGGTTGCTTTTCTGAAACCACCCAAGATGCCGAATCCTAAAAAGCTAAAAACAAAAAGTAGATTAGCCATCGCGACCAACACCGGAAACGGTTGCGTCACTGAAATCTCACTATTCTTAAAACGCGTCGATATTTTATTGCTTTTCCATCCAAACCAGTCGACTGCAATGGGATCTACCTGGTTATTTCCCAGCGCATAATATCCCATGAATCCGACTGGCGGTGAATAATATTTTACCAGGTTTGGCCAGATATAAAATTTTATAAAGGGAATGGGATGATGCCAGATAAGATAACGACCGTAGGCTGCATAAAGTGAACCCATGGAGCCCCAGTGTTTAAAATAGGAGCCAATTGTATCTGTTTTCCACTGCTCATCCATATAGGTTTTTAATGGGGAATTAAAATCCCATAGGTAATACACACTGACGTCATGATCGGGCCGTAAAAAGAAAGGAATACGATGAAGGGATTTCATGTGGTCGTTCACCATGGTATGAAGCTTTCTAAATTCACGGGGAATCCTTTCAGGGGCTTCGGGTACTGCATGGGCATAACCATATAATGCATTGGCCGCTATTTGCCAGCCGCCAAAGGCAGAATATTGCCAGGTGTTTGTAATCCGGTGATAGGCAAATTCGGTATTGGTTATAAAGCCGCCTAACAAGATCACAATGGCTCCGACACCCATCCATCTGACTTTCATTTGCAACCGGGACCCAACGATGATGATAATGCTGATCAAAGGGTAATAAAGTGAATTATACCGAACCATAAATGCCAGCAGCAACACCAGGGCATGCCATAACACCAGACGCAAGTTTGGCTTGAATAAGATCCACAATAGCTGCGTGAACCAAATCAGGCTTAAGGCTGTGAAAATCGTATCGCTGCCAACAAAATTGCTTATGTGCGGCACTAATGGATTCAAAATGGTGATTACTGCCAGGATCCGAAAAAGCCATTTGCCGGTAGAAAACAAATATCGTACTGAGAATAGGAATCCAAGCAGGCTCGCTTCCAGCAGAAAATATTGAAACCAGACTAAAACGACATGTGAATTGGTAAAGCTGCTGAACAGGCGTAGGAACTTTGAATAACCGATCGCCCATATATTTATCGATTGGTTTTTGGAAGCCGCTTCCAGGTATGAATAGGAATCCGGTGGCATAAAATTGGGAAAAGGGTATAGGAATTTGAATACCATGAATTGTACAATAATGGCAATTACAGCTAGTCTTAACAGAAGACGATTCTCCCGGTCGGTACGGATCCACCGTATGAAAGGTTTTGACGATATCGGTCCTTCGAATAACATAAATGATTATTTAAGAATGGCGGCCAATGCTCTTTTGTTTTGTACCCGAATTCCTTTTTCTACCAACACACCTGTAAGTGCCAGCAGGATGAACAAGCTATTAAAGACAATATGTTGGCTCCAGGAAAGTAATTGTATAACACCACCACAACTGCAGGGTAGATCCTTGTCGAAAAGCAGCATATATATAATATAGAGCGTAAAGGATATCATTAGCGCCAGGGATGCATACAATCCTTTAAGCCGCCACCTTGGGATGATGAGTAAAATAACGACTAAAAATTCTATCCATGGTAAGGTCCATGCAATAAGGGGGGCCACGGAGTGCAGGATTGGAGACATGGCTATTTGCTCTTTGAATACCTTATAATCCATCAGCTTGCTGATGCC
>PLXD01000629.1 GCA_003151295.1 Chitinophagaceae bacterium
CGTGGACTGCGGCGTGCATTATATCGACGTGATGTGCCAGATGGTGCGTTCGAGACCAGTACAGGTCAGCGCGATCGGAGCGAGGTTGACCGAAGAGATCCCGGCCGGCAATTACAATTACGGCCAGTTGCAGATCCGTTTCGAGGACGGATCCGTAGGCTGGTATGAAGCAGGTTGGGGGCCTATGATCAGTGAAACGGCTTTCTTTGTGAAAGATGTGGCCGGCCCGAAGGGCTCCGTATCGATCGTGGCGAAGGAAGCGGGCGGAGCCGGAAAATCGGATTCCATAGAAGCGCATACCAAGACCGAATCGATCCGCTATCATCATGCCGATCTCGATAAGAACGACCAGTTCAGCCGGGCCGACGAATGGATAAACCTGCAGGACGAGCCGGATCACCAGGAGCTTTGCAATCGCGAACAACGCTATTTTCTACGATCGATACAGGAAGATACGGACCTGACGGATCATGTACAAGATGCCGTCAATAGCCTGCGCATCGCTTTCGCCTGCGACGAATCCGTCCGGACGGGTCAGGTGGTGCGGCTTTAGGACGACACAGCTGAATGATTCGACAAAAGGAGTGTGCACAAAAATGCTTTTCCGTTTTGTTATGGATCATAGCCTCGCTTATCAATTTAAAATGGTTTTTTGTCCTTTGCAGCGGCATTCTGCATCGGGTTGGTTCCGATGGACTGGCCGCGGGCTGCCTGCCGGGCCTTATAGACCTGGAACTTGCTTTGTACCTCCACCATGGGCCAGTTATTATTGCTGGTATCGATATCCGCCGTCTCTCGCATGGGGTCGAGTTTGATGGATACCACTTCTTTATCTTTTATGAAGACCTTGGTCAGATGGCTCTCATTCTTGCGCCAGACCTGGGCAGGAATGCGCTCTATCTCCTGGCTGCCGTCCTTATAGGTCCATTGCAGGATGATAGGCATTACCAGTCCGCCTTTATTGCTGAACTGCAGTTCATAGAAATTTTTACCGGTCGCTTTTTCCCGGGTGGCATCATCCAGCGGCTCATCATACTGGGTGATATGCTGGGGATATTTGGTGCTGTCATAAGGGATGAACCCCCGATCGTACTTCCAGTAGAAGTCATGCAGGCTGGTATCGGCGTCCGTCAGAAATTGGATCTTCTTGTCCTCGCGGTTGCGTACTTTGGAGATGTCCTCATAGGCATTGACCTGCGGCTTCGTGATCGCCGTCATGACCGTCGTATCGACCTTACGAGGGGCATTTTCCAGGTCGGCCCGGAACCATTTCACACTGTCGAGGGAGATGTCCACGGGGTCGATCCCATAAAACCATCCCCGCCAGTACCAATCCAGGTTCTCGCCGCTGGCGTCTCCCATCGTGCGGAAGAAATCCGCGGGCGTCGGGTGTTTGAAAGCCCAGCGCCTGGCATATTCCTTAAAGGCATAGTCGAACAACTCCCGGCCCATCACGGTCTCCCGGAGGATATTCAGCGAGGTCGCCGGTTTTGAATACGCGTTGGGCCCGAATTGAACGATGTCCTCCGAATTGGTCATGATCGGCTCCAACTGGTCTTTAGGCAACTTCATATAGTCGACGATGGTATACGCAGGCCCGCGGCGGACCGGGAATTTATTGTCATACAACTCCTCCGTGAGGTATTCCATAAATGTGTTCAGCCCCTCGTCCATCCAGGTCCATTGACGTTCGTCGCTGTTGACGATCATGGGGAAGAAGTTATGGCCGACTTCATGGATCACCACGCCCAGCATGCCGTATTTGGTGGCTTCGCTATAGGTGCCGTCCTTGTCGGTCCTGCCGAAATTGAAGCAGATCATCGGGTATTCCATGCCGTTGGCGGCTTCGACGCTTTGCGCGACCGGGTAGGGGAAGGGAATGGTGAAATGGGAATAAGTTTTGATCGTATGGGCCACCACTTTCGTGGAGAATTTGCTATACAGGCCGTATGCTTCTTTCCCATAGTAGCTCATGCACATGACCTTTTTGCCTCCAACATAAGCCGGCATGGCATCCCAGACAAATTTGCGGCTGGAGCCCCATGCGAAATCGCGGACATTGTCGGCCTTAAAGATCCAGGTCTTTTTCTGTTTGCTTTTAACCTTCTCGGCTGCTTTGGCTTCATCGAGGGTCACGATCTGCAAGGGCTCTTTCACCGTTTGCGCTTTTTGCCAGCGTGCATAACGGGCCGGGGAGAGTACCTGCTGGTAGTTCTGGCATTCGCCGGTGGCGCCGATCACATGGTCGGCAGGTACCGTCATCTGTACCTTGAAATTGCCGAAGGTGAGCGCGAACTCACCACGGCCTGTGAACTGGTGATTCTGCCATCCCTGGAAATCGCTATACACGCAGAGACGGGGATACCACTGCGTCATGGTGAACAGGTAATTGCCGTCCTCCGGGAAATACTCATAGCCCCCGCGGCCGCCCAGTCTAAAACGGTCGGTGATCGGGTAGTACCAGTCGATCTTTAAAATGAATTTCTGACCGGGTTTTAATACAGCCGGAAGTTCTACCCGCATCATGGTCTTGTTGACGGTATATTTGAGTGGTTTATCGATTGCGTCGGTCAGCTTCGTGATGTGGACGCCATTATCGTTTGTTTGGCTAGGTCTTTCGAGATAGTCCAGCACCCCGTCGCTGACCACTTTGGGCATATTGGATCCTTCCTGGTAGTTGGCGTTATTGGTAGAACTGTGCTGGTTTTCATCCAGCTGCAGCCATAGATAGGTCAGTTGGTCAGGGGAGTTATTGGAATACGTGATGATTTCACTGCCGGTGAGGTGCAGTTTGTCTTCATCCAGGTCACACTTGATATCGTAGTCGCAGCGCTGCTGCCAGTATTTGGGTCCCGGCGCTCCGCTGGCTGTCCTGTATTCATTAGGGGTAGGGAGGATCATTCCCAGCTGCTCGAATTTATTGCCGTGGTTCGAACCGGGATTGTTTTGAACATTCTGGGCTATCAGGCTTCCGAGGGTGAAAAAACTGAATAGCAGAAATAATAGATTTTGCGCTTTCATGTGTGTGTTATATCGTTTGATTTTTTGTATTGTCTGTCTTTTTGTGAATGGTCAGTAGTGAGTTGTGAGTGCCTGCTTCCTGGCCACCGTTCCCAGGCCATCTTCAATGCCGTTACCAGGATCAGCGCGGATGCGATCCTGATCCACCATAGCCGGGGAATCTTCATCAATTGTACGAATATAAAAGAAATTGCCAGCACAATGGCAACGACCAACAACTGCGCCGCTTCGATCCCCAGGTTAAATGCCAGCAGATGCTCTAGCAGCCCCTGCGGTCCTTCCAGGCTCAGAAAAGTATTCGCATAGGCCAATCCATGGATCAGACCGAAAAACAGGGCGAAAAAATAGATCAGGGGNNATTCTTTTGCCCCAGGTTATTAAAGGCTGTCGCCACGATGGTCAGGGGGATCAGGAATTCAATCCATTGGGTGGGTAAATGTATATATCCCGTGGCGCTCAGGGCCAGCGTGATCGAGTGACCGATCGTGAAAGCCGTGACCAGGACGACCACCTTTTTCCAGTCTTTTACCAGGTAACGCAGACATAATGCCGTCACAAACAGCAGGTGATCCAGCGCTTCCCAGGTCAGGATATG
>PLXD01000515.1 GCA_003151295.1 Chitinophagaceae bacterium
TAATCCTCTATCTGCTTACGTCGTCCCAATACATCGATCAGCCTTTCTGCCTTTAGGGCCATCGGGGTCTTCGGATATTTGTTGATGATCGCGCGAAGGGTAGATTTCGCAATACTGTCCTGCCGCTGGTGGATGAAATAGACGGATTCGATGTATAACAATTGCGGAGTCCAGTATTTTTCACCATAGAGGCTATCGGCTTGTTTTTTTCCGGCCAGCGCCTCGTCAAAACGGCCTTCTATGAACGAACTATAGACGGATTCGTATTTCCGGGTGGCATTTATACGCAGTTTGGCGGCAGACGCGTCGGCCGAGTCCGGATTGATTGCCTTTGCCGTGAAAGAGCCGGTGGGATATTTTTGGTTCATCAACTGCAATATCCGGTTGGCATTAGCCTCGTCCCCCAGTTTTTTATAACAATAATATAAGTTGAACAGGGTCTCTTCGCGCATCCTGCTCTCCGAGAATCTTTCCAGGAGTTGGTCATAATACCTGATGGCCGACTCGTAATCGGGTGGTCCTTCCTGGCAGGCTTTACCCAGCACGAACAGTGCCTTTTCTAGGGAGTCGTTAGATGCTTTCAGTTTAGCGGGTGTCAGTGGAAGATTGTCCAGCAGTGATTTATAAGTGAGGGCGGCAGGGGCTGCTGCCTGTTTGCCTTCCTGTTCCGGAGTGGCCCCGTTCGGATTGCGCCCGTTGTCCCTCGCATTTCTTGCCAGGGAAGAAACTTGCCAGTTATCTGTATTGGCCCGGTTGCCCCAACGCGTCTTGAAATCATTATATCCTTTGCCTTTTAAGGAATTGTTATTGAAATACCATTCGGCGTTGGCCGATCCGGTGTTGAAAAGATCAGGCGCCGCCTTACTGTTAGGATTGATCGAGCCGCCGCCGTTCTGTTGCTCTTCTTCCTGCAGTCCCTGCTGTCTGCGCAGCATCCGCAATAATTTTTTTAAATAAGCGTCCCTTTCATTTGCGGGCAGCGCGGCTATGCGTTGCAGGCTGTCCTGTCGCTCTATGATTTCCATCTGTGCGACGATCTTATCCAGCATGGCTTTGCGGTCGGGCAGCCAACTGATATCGCCAAGGGCGGCATCTTGTGTTTTCACGCTGTCATAGTCGTTCCTGGCGGCTTTATATTTTTTGTCTTCAAAGGAGAGGTTGCCCAATTGCAGGAAGGCTTTGTTCTTTTCAGAACTGTTGGGCCCCGCAGTTTGGATGCACTTCTGTAGAAAGAGTTCGCCCCCGGGCTTATTATTGTTTTCCAGTTCTATTTGTGCAGCGGTATAATAGATAATGTCCCGGTAGGATTCATAACGGTCCTTATGGGCCATTTTTATCAGGGCGTTTATATTTTTTTGGATGAAATCGGGATCGTTGGTTTTATTCTGCCGGATCGAATTGAGTCGTGCATATACTTCTAAGACGGGATTCAGGGTATGTCTTACGGTCCTTTCATAGAATAGCTGAGCATTGTAGGGATCTTGGGCCCGTTCGTACATTTGCCCGATGAGGTATTCCCACCGGGCCCGTTCTTCCCCGTCGGCGGCGTTGTCGAGGGCCTTTTCCAGGTGGACGGACGCACTGTCCCAGCGCGATTGATTATAGAACCAGAGGGCTTGCATTTCTTCAAGGTAGGGATGGAGACGTTTTGGGAAATACGGATCGAGCAGGAGGATCTGGATCAGCCCAGCCGATTGGGTATATTGATCCCTTGCCAGATAGGTCTTTACCAGCCAGATCAGCGATTCGTTTCGGCTGGGAGGCATGCTGAAGGCTTTTTGAGCGATATTCAGATGCTCTTTGGTGGATACGATGAATGCGTTGCCGCCCTCATCGGCATTGGCATTACTGCCGATCGGTTTGTCATAGCCGTCTTTTTCTTTCGGGGAAAATGCTNNAAGGTAACGTAGGCCGAATCGTAATTCTTCCGCAGGAAAAAGGTACGGCCTATCAGCATATACAGGTTGTCGATCCAGTCATTCCGGGTGTCATGGATCAGGATGCCTGCCGTGCATTTATAGATCACGGAATCCAGGTCCTTTTTCTGGCTTGCCGTCGCATCCAGGCTGTAATTATAGAAGGACAACAGTTTCGTATAATCATCCCTATGCTGGAGCGTGGCCCTTGCAATGATTTCGTTCAGCTTGTTATTGGCATTAAAAAAGTAATTATAATGCGTGACGGTGTTCTGTATGAAATGGCGGGAACGGCTGAATTTCGTATCGGTGGATCTTTCGGAAGCCAACGTGCGGTTCTCATATTTTGGCGGTTTCTTCAGGTCATAGGGCACCCCCAACTGCCCGGAAACGGTCTGGAACAGCCACGGAAAAACGAGGATCGACAAAATGAGTGCTCTGATCAATGGCTCCTTTAGCATTTACGCCGCAAACTAAACTCTTAATAACTGATTTTCAAGAAATTTATTATAAGAAATCGTCGTTTTTAGCAAGACTTTAGGATCGGTCTTTTATGTTTGCCGGAATGCCCTGATTGTAAATTTTAGTGCATCCGCAAACTATCTAATGATGGTCCGCCAAATGGCGGACAACCCGCCCAAAGGCGTCTTNNCGTTTCTAATATCCCATTCAGGATAAGTTGTTATCTTTATCGGTAATCAGTCATTATGGCCAAATTCGATGCCAATTCCACGCTTAAGCGTTTGCAGAACCGCTACCGCCTTGTAGTTATGAATGACGATACCTATGAGGAGGTGGTGACTTTTAAATTATCCCGCCTGAGCGTATATGTATTTCTCAGCACGGTTTTTGTGTTGCTGACAGGGCTCACAGTGGCGCTGATCGTTTTTACGCCTCTTAAGCTTTATATCCCCGGATATGGGGATACGAATAATACCAAGGACTTCCGTGAACTAAAAATACTCACGGATTCGTTAGAGCAGCAGGTGAGGTATAAGGACCAATATCTGGAGAGCATTAAAAACGTTTTACAGGGAACGACGACGGTGAAAATGGATACGACGATGCTGAAGATCCCCAAACCCGAGAAAATTAACGATTAAAATCTGATACTTATGTTTAATGGAAAATCCAAATCCGATGCGTTGGGCGAATCACCCGTCAGCGCCAGTGCCAGCCTTATAGGGGCAGGAACTTCTATGAAAGGCGATATTACCAGCAGCGGTGACCTTCGAATCGACGGCGTACTGACCGGTAATATCCACTGTACGGCCAAAGTCGTTATTGGGGCCAATGGGGTCGTTAACGGCGATATCAATGGTCAGCAAGCCGATATCATGGGCAAAGTCTCCGGTACCATTGAGGTCAAGGACCTTCTTCTGCTCAAAGGCGGCAGTGTCGTAAATGGCAATATAAAAGCCGCCAAATTACAGATAGAGCCTGCTGCGACTTTTAATGGCGAATGCCATATGGCTGTAACGGGCAATAGCGCTCCTGCCAGCAGTAAGGCGGAAGTCAAGGCCGAAAAGATGGAGGTAAAACATGCCGGAATCGCCCTCTCCGCGGGATAATCGCAGGGAAGTTGTAAAATATGCGGGATTGACCACACAGGTGTTCCTGGCGGTGGGATTGTCGCTGTTTGCCGGTATCAAAGTGGATAAATGGTTAAAAACCTCTTTTCCCATATTTGCCTGGGTATTACCTTTGCTTGTAATTGTGGCTTTAATTGTAAAACTAATCAAAGAAACATCCGGGCATGGGGATAGACACTAAGTATTCCGCGCAAATCAATAGTTCCCGCAGGTTGTTCCAGCCCATCCTCCTGATTTTTGTCGGGGTCAGCTTGTTTTTATTGACCTCTAAGGGTTGGATAGCGCATTGGAAAGTGGATACTACTGTTTTAATGATCGGTAACGGGATCCTCTTCCTGGCAACCGGGATCTCCTTTTATTTATGCAGCAAAGCCCTGTTTCATCAAAATGTACAGGCATTCCTTCGTAGGGTATACAGCGGAATGTTCCTGAAAATGGGGGTGTGTATAGTATCTGTACTGGCCTGGTTCTTTATCGATGCCGGCGGGATCGGTAAAGTTCCTGTCCTGAGCTTTTTTGTATTATACTTCCTTTATACCTTTACGGAAGTTGCCCTATTAATGCGATTGAGCAAGCAGAAAAAAAATGCCTAAAAAAGAAGCCCCGCTCGAACATCTTCAACGGTTCATTCCTGAGGGAGCCGCTTCCCTTGTCATGGAGTACCTGCAGCATTACAGGGTACATCTTACGATCACCCGTAAACGAAAAACGGTCCTGGGGGATTACCGCCATGCTACCTCCACGCATAATCACCGCATCAGCGTCAACGGCAATCTGAATAAGTATTCATTCGTGATCACACTCATCCATGAAATCGCCCATCTGGTGACTTTCATGGAATTTGGCGGCAGGGTACAGTCCCATGGGAAGGAATGGAAGGGCGTATACCGTAAAATGCTGGAAGATTTTATGCGTCTCCCGATCTTTCCGGAAGATATCCTGGGCGCTTTTCGTCGTACGCTCCATGACCTTCCTGCCAGCAGTTGTGCGGATGAAGGCCTGATGCGCGTACTCCGGAAATATGACCACAATCCGGAAGGAATGATGCTTGTCGAGCAGATCGCCGAAGGGGGGCTTTTCGGGGTTGAAGACGGAAGGGTATTCCGGAAGGGGAAAAAATTACGGAAACGCTATCACTGTATGGAAGTTTCAACAGGGAAATTGTACCTTTTCAGTGCTATTTACGAGGTCAGGCAGGCTTCGGAAAAAAAACATTCCTCCTGATGCAGTCAATTGGCTTCACAGGTCCTTCAACATCCAGATCCCGCAACCGAAATGCCCGGTATTTCCGAGTGGGCCATCAAGATAGCGGAAGCCGAATTTTTCATATACCGACAGTGCTTTTCTCAGTTCCGGCATGGTCTCCAGGTATACATGCCGGAAACCAGTCTCCCCGGCGAATTGCAAGCATTTTTCAATAAGCCGCCGTCCAAGGCCAGTCCCTCTCGCCTGCGGGTGCAAATACATTTTTACCAGTTCACAGGTATCTTCCCCAAGCCCTTCAGAGGGGAAAATTCCTCCTCCACCTGCCAGTTCACCGTCTACAAGGGCTATATAGTATTTGCTTTTGGGAACCCCGCCGAACAATCCTGATAAATGATCGGTTGTCTCTTCATAATAGACCGTTCCGGGTCTGTTGGCCCCGAATTCAGCGAGGGCGGACCGTATAATAACGGCCAACCCTTTGTTATCGGTGGGTTGGATAGTCCTGATCGTAAAGCGCTGCATGGGACAAAGATAATAAAATCTTGAGTTTTGGGTGGTCAGCTCAACAAGGCCATTAAACTATAGAGAACGATTACGGAGAGGATAATGATGCCTATGAAAGGCTTATCGGCATTTTGCATAATGGAGGTGTCTTAAAGGTTTTACACAGGGGGTTGTCACTGTAAGTAACGACCGGCCATCGGAAATAGTATCCGGATCCCATAAAACCTGAAGAAAAACCTACAAATCAGAATATTCTGTCGGATGCAGGAAGAAAATATCGGCTTTCGACACATTATTCTGGTATTCTGGTTCAGCTACCAGCTTCTTCCAAAACGGGTCGTCCCCGAAAGATTTCCAATGCGAATCACGTGAAGCCATATTATCAAAGCTGGTCATATACATCAGGTTGGGCATGTGGCTGCCGGACAAGACCTCTGCATAAAATACTGCATTGAAATCCAGCCGCTTGAATAAACTGACCTCGCCGCCCCTGTTGAACATCTGCACCTTATTGGCATGGAGTTTTTCGGTAGGGCCTTCATAGCTCCTTAGTTCATAGATCCTTTCCGGGCGGGCGCCAGTCAGGGAAGGGGCCTGGTGAACGGGCATATCGGGAAAAGCTTGCAAGAGGACCGACTCGATCCGGGTATAGGGTGGATCGTTATGGGCTGCATCCAGGTAGTCTTTTCCATCGGCTAAATACTGATTGTCTTTTTCCAGGAGCGATGGCAATCTCACAAATTGATCAAGGGAACGGAAGGGGATCAGTACATAAATGCGGCGGACTGATGCCGTATCATTGCCCAGGGCTTTGAACACGCCCACTTGTGTGACGCCAAGCCTGTGAAGGGCCGGTAAAAAGGCTGCCTGTAAAAACTTATCTATTCTTTCTTCCTGTTCCCTGGTTTTCAATTGGTAGATCCTGATCGTATAGAATTCTCTTTTGGGAGGGGCACTGCGCAACGGGGCAGTAATAAAGAAAAAGCAGATGGTCAGAAACGCTAAGATCAATGATTTCTTATGATTAAACATTGAATAAATGTAAAGAAAAACGGCATCCCTCTATCATTTTAATAATAATTTCGGTAAAAATAATCCATATGAAGGCATGCGGCGAAGTCCTGGAATGCGCGGCCGGAAGCTCTGCAACAGGCTTTATTGAATTTCGAGCTGAGGCTTGAAGAGTTTGACCCCCTACAAGCGAAATCGGGCCGGTTCAGAGAACGGGAACGGCTAGGAGCCTCATGATGAATTCATACCCGTTCAGGGAGGCTCCTGAATGGGTGGATGAAGCGTGAGATCTGCCCGACCATTAAAAGACAAAAAATAGGGTGCGAAACAAATTTTTGGAGATATACCCGTCCTCGATTAATTTTGGGCCTCCATTATGAATAATAACAGGCATATTTATCACCATTTTTTCTTACCGCAGGGGTAGGCCGGTGATGTTTTGTATGACAAAATAAAACTATTAAAGGGCTTACCGCAAGGTAAGCCCTAATTTTTTGTAAAAAAGGCAAACAACTACTAATGAATCGCAAGATTCATCAGACAATTAAAAAAAAACAAACAACCACTGATGAAACTGAAAATTGCTATACAGAAATCGGGTCGATTAAACGAGGATTCAGTTAAACTACTTAAAGACTGCGGCATCGACCTCAAAAATGGGGTGAACAAGCTCAAAACCGAATCCGATAATTTTCCCATGGAGATCTATTTCCTCCGGGACGACGATATTCCGCAATACGTCGAGGATGCGGTGGCGGATATCGGGATAGTTGGAGAGAACGTGCTGCTGGAAAAAAACAAGAAAGCAGATATCGTCGAACAGCTCGGCTTTGGCAAATGTCGATTATCGGTGGCGGTAGGCAGGAGCGAGAAATACGAGGGTGTGCAGTTCCTGGAAGGTAAGAAGATCGCAACCACCTATCCTTTGCTGGTGCAACGTTTCCTGGACATCAATAAGATCAATGCCGAGATCCACGAGATCAGCGGTTCCGTGGAAATAGCGCCGGGCATCGGACTGGCAGATGCCATCGTCGACCTGGTTAGTAGCGGTTCAACCCTGTTCATGAACGGCCTCAAAGAGGTAGAAACGGTGTTGCAATCCCAGGCCGTGCTTATCAGGAATTCGCAACTTGGCGCCGGGCAGCAGGAAATTTTGGATAAGTTGCTTTTCCGCATCCGTGCTGTGAAAAAAGCCAGGAACAATAAATACATCCTCCTGAATGCACCCAATGACCAACTGGAGGAGATCATAAGGCTCCTGCCGGGTATGAAGAGCCCTACCGTTTTGCCGTTGGCCGATCCTGGCTGGAGCAGTGTACATAGTGTATTGAATGAAAATGAATTCTGGGATATTATTGAGAAATTAAAATCAGCAGGCGCCCAGGGCATCCTGGTGGTACCGATCGAGAAAATGATAATATAATCTGCATTTGTATGAAGATCATCGATATAAGAAATGCGCCTGTCCCTCCCGGCCTGCTTTCCCGTCCCGTCATAGATAACCGCTCGCTGGAGCTATCGGTGGCGAATATCCTGAAAGAGGTGAAGGATAATGGCGATGAGGCGGTGAAAAGGTTTTCCCTGATGTTCGATAAGGTTGCCGCTGATAAATTGGAGGTTAACCCGGTGGAGATCGAAGAGGCAGCCGGCCTGATCGGCCCTGCGCTTAAGGAGGCCATAAGGCAGGCTGCAAATAATATCAGGACCTTCCATGACCGTCAACTCCATGCGGAAACGCCTGTCGAGACCATGCCGGGGGTTACATGCTGGCGCAAGGCGGTGGCTATCGAAAAAGTAGGTCTGTATATCCCGGGGGGGACGGCACCCTTGTTCTCCACCCTTTTAATGTTGGGCATCCCGGCAATGATCGCGGGTTGTAAAGAAATCATCCTTTGTTCACCCCCGGACGCCAAGGGAAATCTGCATCCTGCCATCCTTTTTGCCGCAAAGACAGTAGGAGTGACCCGGATCTTCAAAGTGGGCGGCATACAGGCTATAGCCGCCATGGCTTATGGAACGGACTCTATCCCACAGGTATATAAAATATTCGGGCCTGGCAATCAATATGTCATGTGTGCCAAGCAACTGATCCAAAAAGACGGCATTGCGATTGATATGCCGGCCGGCCCAAGCGAAGTGGCTGTTTATGCGGATGCTTCGGCCAACCCCGCTTTTGTAGCGGCCGACCTCTTGTCACAGGCTGAACATGGGCCGGATAGCCAGGTTGTATTGGTCAGCCCTTCCCGATCCGTGGTTGACAGTATATTGTCCGCTCTTGAACAGCAGTTGGAAGACCTGCCCCGTAAAGAAATTGCCCGAAAAGCGCTGGACAATAGCCGTGCCTTCCTGGTAAATGACCGGCAGGGGGCGATGGCCCTGCTGAATGAATATGCTCCGGAACATCTGATCCTGGCCTGTGAAGATCCCGAAGAGTTGTCAGAGCAGGTGATCAATGCAGGATCCGTTTTCCTCGGTCATTTCTCCCCCGAGAGCGTGGGTGATTATGCCAGCGGTACTAATCATACATTGCCAACCAACGGGTATGCCAAAGCTTATTCCGGAGTTAGCCTGGATAGCTTCGTAAAAAAGATCACTTTCCAGCAATTGACAAAGGACGGCATCCGGGAAATTGGGCCTATGGTGGAACTGATGGCTGAGGCCGAAGGCCTGCAGGCGCATGCGAATGCGGTGCGCGTTCGGTTAAACAGTTAAACGGCCTGGCCAGAACGATATGACGCAATCTGGTCGATACGATTTTTAAAGTATAAATAATAGTTATGTCTTTTGATGTAAATGCATTGCTGAGGGATAATATCAGGTCGCTGGTCCCTTATTCATCCGCCAGGGATGAATTCAAGGGTGAGGCCCGGATATTCCTGGACGCCAATGAGAACAGCCTGGGATCTCCCCTAACTAAGTGGTATAATCGCTATCCGGACCCTTTGCAGTGGAAGGTCAAGCAGGCATTGAGCCAGATAAAGGGCATTCCTCCTGAGCATATTTTCCTGGGAAACGGCAGTGATGAATGTATCGATATCCTGTTCCGGGCCTTTTGCAATCCGGGTAAGGACAATGTCATTATAAATCCACCCACCTATGGGATGTATGAGGTTAGCGCCCATATTAATGACATCGAAGTTCGACGGGCTGTCTTGCTGGATGATTTTCAACTCGACCTTGTGCATCTTGAGAACCTGGTGGATGAAAACACCAAGATCATCTGGATCTGTTCTCCCAACAACCCCACTGCCAATTCCATGAACCGGGAAGACGTGGAGATCGTACTGAACAATTTTTCAGGGATTGTTGTGGTCGATGAGGCCTATATCAATTTCTCCCGTCACAAATCCTTTATCCAGGAATTAAAGGACTATCCTAATCTCATCGTATTGCAGACGATGAGTAAGGCCTGGGGGCTAGCCGGCCTGCGTCTCGGTATGGCTTTTGCAAGTGCGCCCATTATAGATGTTTATAATAAGGTCAAACCGCCTTATAATATCAGCCAGGCGACGCAGGAATTAACCCTCCAGGCGCTGGGCGAAGTAGAGCAGGTGAACGATATGATCCGGATCCTGGTATCCCAGCGGGAACAGTTGGTAAAGGATCTGACCCGATTGCCCCTTGTTTTGAAAATTTATCACTCCGACGCCAATTTTCTGTTAGTGAAAGTAGCGGATGCAAAGGCGGTTTATGAATATTTATTGGATGATGGCATTGTGGTCAGGGATCGCAGTAAAGTTGAACTCTGTGAAGGTTGTCTGCGGATAACTGTCGGCACGGAGCAGGAAAATAAGGATTTGATAGCGGTCCTGAAGCGATTTTTATCGTAAGATGACGTAAATTGTTGCTTCATTCCCACATAAAATAAATCAATTATATGAAAAATTTTTCAAGAAATTTTCTTTCGATAAAGGCGTTCTACCTCGCCTTTAGTTGCTGCATATTGGCATTCAGCGCCTGTGCTGGAGATACAACCAAGGTTGCTTTCGTTTCCGGACTACAGCCTAACGACAATGGTTTAATATTACCGGCCGGTTTTAAAGCCACTACTTTTGCAGAAGGATTGGGGAGAGCGCGGCATATCGCGGTTACCAGCGACGGGGTCGTTTTTGTAAAGCTCGCTAAGCTGAAAGACGGAAAGGGCATTTACCGCCTTCAGGATACCAACGGAGATGGTAAGGCGGACCTGGTTACGGGGTTCGGTGATTTCACGGGTACGGGCATGACTGTTAGGAACGGCTACCTCTATGCCTCTTCCGACGTAGCCGTATACCGTTATAGACTGGACGATAGGAATAAGGTCGTGAATCCTGATCAGCCGGAAAATATCGTTACCGGCCTTTTGGCACGCGGCGAACACGAGGCAAAGGCCATCACCCTTGACTATGATGGTAATCTATACGTGAATATCGGCGCTTATTCCAATTCCTGCCAGGTTGTGGATCGTACCAAGGGTTCGCCCGGCATGCGGCCCTGTCCTGTTTTGGATTCTGCTGCCGGTATCTGGAAATTCAAGGCTGATAAGCCCGGTCAGACCTATGCTGACGGGGTCCACTATGCGACCGGCTTGCGCAATGTGGTGGGCCTGGACTGGAATAAGACTACCAATACCCTGTTTGTCATGCAGCATGGCCGAGATCAGCTTCATGACCTGTTTCCCGATATATACGATACAAAGCAGAGTGCCGAATTGCCGGCGGAATGCATGTATGAACTGCACCAGGGATCGAACTGCGGATGGCCTTATATCTATTATGACGAATTCCAGCATAAGAAGATCCTGGCGCCGGAATTCGGTGGAGATAGCAAAAAGACTGCCGGGGAAGACGCACAGGATCCCGTCATCGCGTTTCCTGGTCACCTGGCGCCAAACGGGCTGTTGTTTTATACCGGAGATCAGTTTCCTGCAAAATATAAGAATGGCGCATTCATCGCTTTTCATGGCTCCTGGAACAGGGCGCCCGAGCATCAGAAAGGCTTCTTCGTCGTCTTTGTGCCTTTCAAAGATGGCAAGCCTTCCGGAGAGTGGGAAGTGTTTGCAGATAATTTCTCCGGCAGCCCGGCTTTAACGGCTTCGGGTCGTGCCCAGCACCGCCCCTGTGGTCTGGCCCAGGGACCCGATGGTTCTATCTATGTTACGGACGACACCAAGGGAACGGTCTGGAAGATCTCTTACAATAAATAGATAGTTAAAAAAGGGGCAGCTAAAAGGAGATAGTTAAAAAATAGAGATAGTTATATGACGAAAACACTTGGTATTTCTTTTTCTGCAATCCTGCTCATCGTTGCCTGCGGGCTGCTATCTCTGACTAATAAATCTTTCCCTCCGATCCAAAAAAATGGGCCGGTGCAAAATGTGAGCGGTTTGAAGGTTTCTATTGAAAGAGGTAAAAAAGTGTATGCGGAGCAGTGCCTGTCCTGTCACCAGGTGGACGCCCTGGGGGTATCGGGTATGACACCGCCCCTGGTAAAAACCAAATGGGTGCTGGGCGATAAGACGACACTGGTGCAGATCGTGCTGAAAGGGCTGACCGGAGAAATAGAAATCGACGGAGATACCTTCCATAATGTTATGGCCCCGCATAGCGAGCTGACCGATCAGCAGATTGCAGATGTACTCACCTATGTCCGTAATAGTTTCGGCAATAAGGCCAGGGCCATCAGCGCTGCGGAAGTTAAGGTGATCCGTGCAAAGACGAAATAGGCAGGTAAAATTCATTCAAGCCGTAAGAGGCAAATAAACAATAGAAGAAAAGAACACTAAACGAATGAAAAGGATACTATTTATAGACAGGGACGGCACTTTGATCAATGAAGCTCCTCCGACTTACCAGATCGACTCCTTCGATAAATTGGAATTCTATCCTTATATGTTCGAATATATGGGCATGATAGCCAGAGAATTCGATTACGAACTGGTGATCGTCACGAACCAGGATCAATTGGGAACTGCGGCTTTTCCGGAAGACACCTTCTGGCCGGTGCAGCAATTCGTCATGAAAAGCCTTGGGAATGAAGGGGTTCGTTTCAGTGCCGTGCATATCGACCGGAGCGTGCCTGCCGACAATGCTCCTACGCGCAAACCAGGTATCGGCATGCTAACCAGCTACCTGGATAATGAAGCGTATGACATTCCTAATTCATATGTGATCGGAGATCGCATTACGGATGTACAGTTGGCTAAGAACCTCGGTTGCAAGGCCATCTGGCTAAATAACGATCCCTCTCTCGGTGGCGCTGAAGTGAAAGACACGAGAAGAGACCTGGAGGAAGTGGTGGCCTTGGAAACGACCGAGTGGGGTAAGATCTATGAGTTCCTGAAACTCGGTCTGCGGCGGGTGGTCCACGAACGGAATACCAGCGAGACACAGATCCTGATCGATCTGAATATCGATGGCAGCGGGAAGGCGAATATTATTACCGGTCTGGGGTTCTTCGACCATATGCTGGAACAGATAGCCCGGCATGGCAAGATGAATTTAACCTTGCGTGTCAACGGTGACCTGCATATCGATGAACATCATACCATAGAAGATACGGGATTAGCGCTGGGTGAGGCTTTTGGTAAAGCACTGGCCGATAAAAGAGGAATGGAGCGTTATGGTTTCGCTTTACCCATGGATGAAGCAGACGCCAAAGTGCTGATCGACTTCGGCGGCAGAAACTGGATCGTGTGGAATGCAGACTTTAAAAGAGAGGCCGTCGGGGAGATGCCGACGGAAATGTTCTTTCATTTCTTCAAATCCTTCTCCGATGCGGCGAAGTGCAATCTGAATATCGAATGTCATGGGGAGAACGAGCATCATAAGATCGAAGCGATCTTCAAGGCCTTCGCCAAAGCCATTCGCATGGCGGTAAAGAGGGACCCGTTCAGTAATTATTTACCGAGTACCAAGGGGGTGTTGTGATGCTAACGCTGAATCTGTTTCATAGCCGGACTCATCACACTCATGAATTCCTGACAGGACAGGAGATCGTAGGTGCTTTACACGATTTGGAGAATAATTGAGCAATGGAACTGCCCTCGATAAAAGCCATTTCAGCGCATGTTTATTCGCCCCAATCGCTTATTTTTTTATTCATCGCCAATTCATATACATACATCCAATCTGTATTACTGGTCCCATTGGCGAGATGCTCATGGAAGTTTGAATCGGGCTGATAGCCTTCCGGGTTTCCCAGTATCCGGGTCTCCGAATAGACTTTTTCGAAATTCATACGTATCTGCTGAAAGCCGGCTGCCAGATCCCTGACCTGGGCCTCAAGCGTTTTTTTCTTTTCCGGTGGAGCATTATCATATTGCTGTAATAACAATAAAAGGTCGGCCGGATAGACTTGCAGTTCATTTATCTGGTTCATTACCGAGAGCGCATAACCATTTCTGCGGGCAAGCCCCATGGCTGTTTTTATCTTGTCGCGGATGAGGCCATAGCCCTCAAAGGCTTTTGCCGCCTGACTGAGCTTGTCTTTGTATTTGATGCTCCAGGCTCCCGGCTTAGACTTGTCGGGGAGTGCAATCANNGATAGTTGTTCCGGTCGCCCTGTTCAAGCAAGGCCGTTTCCCAGAATGGCAGTGCCTTTTCCAACAGATCCTGGAATTCATGGATGTCAGGGGCCAGCTGCGGTCCGTAAAAACGATGCCGGAAGAGTTCGTGGGCGCTCTGAGCGCCAATGTCCTGATAATGCCAGCTAAATAAGGCGAAGTCATACAATCCCCTCCAGACCGTCTCGAAATGAGGGGAGCAATCATCCCATACCGTGCATAAAATTCCATTTGTTCCCTTTTCGGCGGTGAGCTGGCAATACCCTTTGATAGCGTCGAAATTCGAGTGATCGTGTGGGAGCATTGGCGACATACACTGAGCGGCCGTCGCACCCATGACATTCAGACCTTGCGCTTTGTACCAGTCGAGGGCCATCAGGTTGCCTAAGAGTTTTGAATCGCCATAGTTCCAGCGCATATAGATGCAGTCCTTCGGAAAGAGCGGGATCTTTTCTGCCAGCAGGTGTTCGTTCGCTTTCCAAAGCGCCTTTGTCTTTTCCAGGCCGACGGTACTATCATAGGTCGTCTCATAAAGCCCTGATAGTTTAAAGACCATATCGTCCCAGAAAATCGGTATGCGGTTATGCGTCTTGGCAAAATCGGTGACTTTTTTAAGCCAATACAATTGAAGCTCTATCGGCTGCATGCCTGATTTTTTCGATCGCGTTGATTTGCC
>PLXD01000640.1 GCA_003151295.1 Chitinophagaceae bacterium
AATTTTATTCTTATCACCACGTCACCGGATGCACTGAGCGCGGCCACGCTCGCTAAGGTGGGCCTGATCCTCACCATCGGCGAGAATCCCGTCTATCCCATTCAACAGTTCTGTAAAACCCTGGGAATACCGCAGCCCCCCGGAATACCTGTTCTTGGTGGGAACGAGGTCTGTGTCTGGAACCGGGAAGACCAGGTGGCGCCCTATTCCGCTCACTATCGATTGCCTCCGCAATTGCAGCAGCGCCACAAAAAGAAGTATGCACAGGGTGATATGGATTATAATAGTTTTGTTTTCACGGGGCGGGAGAAACAACTGCACTTGGTGGCGAATAATCTGATGCTATTCCTGCATATCGCGGAAGGCATCGACACGGATACCTGGTTGTTCCACCTCCAGCGAAAGGATTTTACGAATTGGTTCCGGGAAGCCGTCCATGATGAAGCGCTGGGAAGTGTAAGCGAAGAGGCTGAAAAGATGGACGATCCGGCGGCTTCTAAAAAGCAAATTTTGGAATTCATCGCTAAGAAATATACTGCCTGATCTGTATTCTCAGAAACAAGAGGCGGTTAAATAGCTATTTCTTCAACAACGCTTTGGCTTACTTCCGATCCGGTGGCGATCAATACCATAAGCACCCTTGGACAGTCCCTCCGCGTTGCCGTATTTTTCCGGGTCGATGTTCGGGATGGCCGGCCGTCTTGCTGTGTAATTGACGAAAATTCTTCAGGTCGTCCAGCGTGAGGGAATATCCCGTAAGATAGAGGATCCGCAAAGAGGGACTCATTTCCTTTCACGACTTCATGGAAATGTCCCTGTATTATCCGGGGTATGGTTATAAAGAAAAGGGGTTCGTTCCCCTTTTCTTTCCGGCTTGAGATTTTCTCAACGGCTTGTATAATTTACAGGGTTCTATCCTGCATTCTCTATATAGTATTTGAAATTGCGGATGTCCTCTTTGATTTTATGTCGGAATAAAGGTGTCAACAACCGGGATACTCCTTCTCCAATGGGGCCGAAGGGTGCCTGATAGGAAATGAACGCGTCTATCCGGGTGGATTTTCCGGGTGTATCTGAAAAATTGATCTTACCGGCATTGTAAATGGGGGATCCAGGTAGGGACTTCCACGAGATTTCCCGCCCTTCCTCTTCTTTTACGATCTCTGCTTCCCATTGAAGGAGGCCTTTGCCGGCGGCCATTTTCACCGACCAGGAAGATCTCTTATCGTCTGTTTCCCGTATGGTCACATGTTTCATGAACAGGTTCAGGTTTTCGAGCTTTCTCCAGAAAGCAAAGACTTCCGGGCGTGGCCTGTTCACTATTACATGGGTCTGTACATTGATATTGTGTCCTGAGGGGAGGACCCTTTCGTTATAGAGAGAGCGGAGCGTACAATGGCCGGATATTCCCCTATATACCAGGTATCCTCCGGCAAGCGCAAGGAGAGCGCCTGATTTATGTTTTTTAACTGCATAATACAATAGCAGGGAGCCGGCTATTGCAGAGGCCGTGCGTTCGTGTTGTTTTAGATTCACGGTCGTTTCTCCGGTAAATTCATTATTAGCTGTCATAAATGGGTGATTTTATGTTAATTGGCTTTTGAATAAAATACCTATTCAAAAAAAGTGCCGTCGGAAAGACGGAATGAATTAGCCGGAAGAATGGTTGGATGGGAAATAATTTCCCCAATAGCTCAGTGAGTAAAGATATAAAAGGAGTGGAATATCATTAAACCGGAATGCAAAAATGAAAAGCAGATCCTTTGCCAGGCTCGCTGATCACCGGGCGCCCGACCTTTGATTCGGCGACGGTGTGGACACGAACAAAACTGAACTATCCTCCTCAGTCACTGCTGCCGGCCTGGGATCGGTTTATACAGGCTACCGCTTCCCGGGAAGTTGAACCGACAGAAGGGGAAAAAAAGGCGATGGGTCCATTCACAAAAGTCCTTCCCCCTTATTCCATCCGGCAGCAGCCAGGAAGTAGCGAGGGAACTTTATCGTAGATACAGGCAGAAAATAGAAGCCGCTTATCAGGGAACAGCCCACTAGAGCATCATATTCAAGGTGTCTTTACTATTTCTGAGCCTGAATGAATCGAATAGGGTGAGGGTCCCCATTATCAATGCGAAGATCCCGATGAGAAGTGTGACATCGTTGACCCTGGCAAAAGGATAATAAACGATCAGCGCGCCGAAAATACACAGAAGGATGCCAATGATCACTATCAAGGCCCAGCCCCGCATATCATTTTTTAGCGATAAAGAAGCGGCAATTTTGAGAATGCCTATACATATGATACAATATCCGATCAGAAAGGGAAACACAATAAAGGACAAAAGAGGATTAAAGACAAGGAGGATTCCAAAAATAAATTCCAAAATACTTTCCGCATGCATCCATTTTCTTTCCCTTATCCAGCTTATCCGACTGCTAGTATGGATAAAGGATGCCACCACCAGGAGGAAGCCGTTTACCAGGAGGGCGATGCCTGAATATTTGACTAGTTTGACATATGCGTTCGATGGGCTCACAAAGCAATAGATACCGATCGCAATGAATAGGATTCCCGTGACATTCAATAACCCCCAGGTTTTTAGTTTTTTCATGCAGTATCGGTTTATGATAAATGTAATCAATTTATATAATCATGCAGGGCTAAATTGGCCGGCATATGGTAAATTGCCGGTGTTATTGAATTTATCGAATGGAAAAATGCTGTTATGAAGTCATCTGTCAAATTTATTTTTTGCTGCAGCCTGTTTGTTCAGGTATTGCCGGCGGAAGCACGGGTAAGGCCGAGCAGTCTTTTCAGTGAGCATATGGTGTTGCAGATGGGTGTGGAGGTACCCGTTTGGGGGAGGGCCCAAGAAGGTGAACTGGTCACGGTGAGTTTTAACGGCCAGTCGGTTTCCACGAGGGCCACGAACGGTAAATGGATGGTAAAGCTCGCGCCGCTTCCCTATAGCAGCGCGCCTGACGTGATGACTATTGCCGGGAATGACACGGTCACCATCCGGGATATTTTAGTCGGGGAAGTATGGTTGTGCAGCGGGCAATCCAATATGGAGCGTCAGTTGGGGCCCCGTCCGCCGCAGTCGCCCATAACCGATTGGGAGAAGGAGAGAGATTCGGCTGAATACCCGGCGATCCGGGAATATTATGTACCGCTGAAGTATTCGGCTGAAAAGGTGGAAGATGTTCGTAGCGGTTGGAAGGTTTGCTCGGCGCATACAGTGGCCGACTTCTCTGCGGTGGGTTATTTTTTCGCCGAGAATTTATATAAGAAGCTGAAGGTGCCGGTAGGCGTTCTTTTCTCTGCATTTGGCGGTACACCGGCCGAAGACTGGACCAGCCTGGCTGCCCTGGAAGGCAATCCGGAACTGAACGAACTGGTAAAAAACTACGATAAGATCATCGCGGATTATAAGCCTGCCGGCCAATTGCTATGCGGCCTATACAATGGGATGATCTATCCTTTATTGCCTTACGCTATAAAGGGAGTGGCCTGGTACCAGGGAGATGCCAACAACGATCGTCCTAAGCAATACCAGGTGATCCTGCCGATCCTGATCAAAAACTGGCGCGACGATTTCGGGCTGGGTGATTTTCCCTTCCTCATCGTTCAGATAGCGCCTTTTAAAGATATGAGTCCTGAAATCAGGGAGGCCCAGTTGCTGGTATCGGAAAGAGTGAAGAATACTGCGCTGATCGTAACGACCGATTGCGGAGATGCCAACAATATACACCCTTCACATAAGCAGCCTGTCGGCGAGAGATTGTCCCTGGCGGCGAGGGCTTTGGCATATGGTGAAAAGATCGAATACGCGGGTCCCACTTACCGGACATCTTCTATTAAAGGCCATCGGATCATTTTGCGATTCAGCCATATGGGGGGCGGCCTGGTGGTCCGGAAAGGCGATTCGTTGAAAGGTTTTACCATCGCCGGTGCAGATAAGAAATTCGTGCCGGCCGTTGCCGTCATTAGAGGAAGGGAAATTGTGGTCTACAGCGACCAGGTCGGTAAACCCATAACCGTAAGATACGGATGGGCGAATGTGCCGTATGTGAACCTGTATAATAGAGCCGGACTGCCGGCTCCCCCATTCCGGTCGGATCCTGAATAGGAAACGGATGAGATAAGAGGGGTCGGTGCCCGTCGGGGAGAAGGAATCCATAGTGGTATCCTGGGAGAGAAAGGCCGGGGCTTATCATTTTGAATACACGATCCCTGCTGGAAAGAGCGTCCCATTCTATTGAAAGCGGGTAAGCATGTCATCGATGTGGGAAACAGCGAAAGTTCTCCTGGCAAAGAACAAGGGCAGCGGCAAGGGTCACGTAGAAGGAAAAGAACAAGGCAATCGGGAGGTCTTTAAATGATTTATTGATATTCCAGGCAGATGAAATTCTTTACTGATTTTATTCGCCTGATTTTATTCTCCTATTTTTATTCCTACTCTTACCGGCTTATTTTTGCTGGCAAATGCAAAAGCCTCTTCAATACTGTCCAATGGATATTCTTTTTCAACCAGGTCTTCAAATGGATATTTGCGGTAATTGTTTTCGATGAATGAAGTGGCGTTTAAAAAGTCTTCATAATTGTAATTATGCAAACCGCGGATCTGCAGCAGTTTCCGGACAATCTTCTGCCCGTCGACCGGTACCGGTTTTTCGGGGAATACGGCTCCAATCCAAACGGCACATCCACCAACAGCCAGGGAATCGATGCCCATTTTCATGGCCTGTGGATTTCCGGTCATATCAAAGACGATATCGGCATCCGGCCAGGGTAAAGGGGTTGTAAGGTTTTCCCCTGGAAAAGGATAAGCGAGGTTCGCCCCGAATTTTTCGCTCCATGTCAAACGGGTCGTATCCTGGTCAACTACACCTATCCAGGCGGCGCCGGCTTCCTTGCACATGGCCACGCAGGATAAGCCTAATAATCCCGCCCCGAATACGATGATTTTTTTATCGGTTATATCTCCGGCTATCCTGAGCGCACCCATGACCGTCGAGTGAGCACAACTGATAGTCGCAGCGACTTTTAAAGGTATGGATGGAGAGATTTTAATGAGCGCCGTGTTTGAACGTAAAATACAGTAATCAGCCAATCCTCCGTTAAATACATCATCTCCTTCCGCCAAAACATGTCCGTATTTGAAAAGATGATTGCTTTTTTGCGGCATGTCGGGTCTCGGAGCAATTATGCCTGCCGGTACCGAAAAAATAGACCAGGTGATCATATCTCCCACTTCAATGGGGTTTCCCCTGAAATCTTTACCCGGATGGGCAGGGTCGATCCATAAAATAGTTCCCACTATTTCATGCCCCAGCACTACATGGGGCGGTTCCATACGTCTTCCACAGTAAGTATGTATATCACTTCCGCAAAGCGTGGTATAAAGGGTTTTAACCAATACTTCGCCGGGTTTTATAAAAGGAACCTGCCGGGTGATAAATTCAAATGGCAGGCCTTGACCGTTAAAAATGACTGCTTTGCCCGGGGGAAAGGCGGATAATTTGTCGCTCATTATTTTTTAATTTCATTTTAAAATACCAATTGCAATATAAAACGATCGATCCGCCGGAAATGCCCAGGTAAAGACATATCCTTAGGAAGAGAAATAATATTGAGTCCCTGGGAGGAGTCGCGTACCTGAAGAGCATGAGTATGATATAGCCCGTATAGCCAACCGAATCTACCAGGTACATGAGGAACCCGATGTTCGCCCGTTCTTTTGTAATGGCTATCAGCCGTTCGAACAGGGTGGTGTGAATAGCGACATAAGGGATATAAACGCCTAGTCCGATCAGCACCATAAAGGGGAAGCTGCCGAGGCCATTATGCAAACCCCATACGGAAAACAGTAAAATGGCCACGCCGCCCAAACAGGTAAATAGAGAGAAACGAAAGGCTTTGTAGTGGTTTAAAATGAAAATGGCGAGTCCGTTAATGATCACTACGCCGAAGGAAACCCATAATTCGGATTGGGTAAATAAGGCAGGAGTTTCGTGATAGCCCAGGTCCCTCCATAACTCGGGAGCAAAATCTGCACGGATACTTCGCAATAAGGTCACAAATAAATATACAATCGTGATACCGGCCAATCCCGGGGCGTATTTCATAAAAAAATCCCACCGGGCCTGCGCTTGCATAGGTACGCGCGCGGACCGGTTCGCTATATCAGTTGTCGATGGCGAGGGAACATAGCTCAGCATGGTAATAAAAAGAAGAGTAGGTATTAAAAAAAGTATGCCTGCAAAAAAGGGCATCCAGTTTTCGGTTACGCCGTTATCAAGAAGCATTTTCCCGACCGATTTCGAAACGCCGTCCGAGACAATGAAGCTCGCGCATAATCCTGCAATCAGCGCTTCCGTATTTTTTCTGCCTTCTAAAAATCCAAGTATCAATCCAAAGACCATTCCAAGGGACAAGCCGTTCAGCAATAGACAAAGAATGTTCCAGGGGCGTGGAACAATGCCAAAGACCAACAGCATGAATTCCGCAAAGAAGATCAGGACCAATAGCATTTTTATGCGTTGTCCGGGCTTTATCTCCGATACCATTTTTATACCGACCCATTTGGCGATCACATATCCGATCGTTTGAGCGATGATCAGTAAAAATTTATAATCGATGCCGAAGAAGACAGCATTGGAATAAATAGCGGCCGTGTAAGGTTTTCTGAAGCCATACATGCAGAAATAGGTGCCGAATGCCGCGAACAGCGCCCATGCGGGATGGCAGAACAACTTTTGTATGCCTTTTGGATGCATTGTTTCCGGAAGTGAAAGTGTTTATTTGTTCAATAATCCCTGCACCTGCAGCCAGTCCCCAAACCTGTCAATCCATGTATCGGAGGGCTGGCCCTGCTTATTCATGCCAAATCCATGGCCCCCCTTCGAATAAATATGTATTTCTGCGGAATGGCCTGCGGCTAGCCAGGTGCTATATAAATTTATACTCATTGGAACGAGATGCAGTTCATCGTCCGAGGCAGCGGCTATAAAAATGGGCGGAGCATCTTTTAGCACGGTCGTTGGTAAAGTTGGAGGCACATAGGCATAGATGGGCGCTACGAAATCCGGGCGGTTCTCAGCGGTATAATCAAAGGCGCTGGCAGTGGCAAGCGTACCTCCTGCCGAGAAACCGATGATGCCAATTTTGTTTGGAGCAANNTGCATGTTTGCGGGCATAGACAATGGCTTGTTTTGCATCTGCAATCGCTAATGGAACGATCGGCGTAACCAGTTTGGCCGAATTGCCGCGATCTTTCATTCTCTCATTCTTCTCTTTCCTCGGCTGATCGGTTTCACTATGCACCAGCCTGTATTTAAGCACAAAGGCGGAAACTCCTCTTTTATTAAGCCATTTTGCCACATCGATTCCTTCCGTGTTGATGTGTAAATAGCAGAAGGATCCGCCCGGGCAGATGATCACGGAGGTGCCGTTTGCAACGGACGGATCTGCCGGAAAGAAAGTTAAAGTCGGTTCTACTACATTATTNNCCATTGCCAGTTTTCAGAACCCGAAGGGATGCCGGGCCAGATGGGGAACACTTTTTGTGCTCTGAGGGAGCCAGCCAGAGAAAGGAAGAGAAGAGCTATGATTGTAGGTTTCATTAAATGGAATAAGAGGACAAATATGCTTTTATTAGCCCACCTTTTCGTGCTCAGAAGCAGAATTAATACTTCCTTAATACAGGGGAGTGAATATTTTTTATATTCATTTTACAAAACAACATATATATGGGAAAGCGGATTTTTAATAATATGAAGCGGCTGTCAATCCTGCTATTGCTGCCAATCCTGCTATTATGGAATAGTTGTATTGTCACGCAGGGATTGCCCAGTCGCTGGGACGAACTTACGGCCAGCGACTGGCCGAAGGCATTGGAGAAGTCGTCAAGGACCTGCATCCTTCCAATTGGTATCCTTGAAAAGCATGGACCTCATGCGCCTGTAGGATCTGATACAGTACCAACCAGAAGCGATTGACTATCCCCGATATGTACACGGCAATATGGTGGTATGCCGATTTTCCGAACCATTATGCCGGGGACGGATCAAAAGCGACACGGGAATTAGGTCAATTATACTTTCAAGACTAAAATTGCAGAAAATAATGAACCGCAAGAGTTTCTTTTCGATTCTGCGATCGCCTTACTTCGTTGTCGGAACGTAATTATCCAGATGGATCATATAGATGCGTAACGGGATAAAAACGCCGGGGCTGTCGTGTTAAAAAACGTCGGTGATTTTACCATTTTCAGAAGCCTGGACCTCGTCGATACGAGCATTCCGGAGGCGGCTGATAAGGTGTTGCAATAAAAGACTATTTAAGCGATGGCAGGAAAAGGCGATAATGGATCTTCTGATCGCCGATCTTCCTTTTTATTCACTTTAGACAAAATGGCTTCCAACAAGGGTAACATCTTATTCAATCCCTGGGTCTTGATCATAAAATTCCATAGCGGTTCGAATTTTTTCCATCCGCCTGCATAGGAGAAATGTTTGATCTTATGTTTCAGATCATCATGCCGGAGACTGGCTTTCAGGATATTGGTCCAGGAGTAGAAGGACCGGTATGCCCAGTCGTATCCTTTCTTCAATTCTTCCGCGTTTAACCCGACTGTCTTGTATACGACATGGCGGGTATCATACTGATTCCAGTTCCGGTGAAGTAACCTCCCCGCCACCTCCATTTCCTGGAACAGGCGCGTGCCTGGATAAGGAGTCAGGATGTGAAAGGTACAGGTTGTAAGCGCGTTCTTAACAGCCCAATCAACGGTCCGACGGAACACATGCGGATCGTCTTCATCGAGCCCGAATACAAAACTGCCGTTGATCATAATGCCCAGGGAATGCAGTCGCTGAATGGCCTGTTCATAGTCTTTCCCGAGATTTTGCCTTTTATTGCTTTGTATGAGATTCCCCTGGCTGAGGGTTTCAAAACCCACGAAAACGCTGCGCATGCCCGCCTTTGCCGCCGATTCGATGAGGTTGCCGCGAAGAATGGCATCGATCGTGGACGCACCCTGGAAGACCCGGTTCATTCCTTTCATCCCTTC
>PLXD01000582.1 GCA_003151295.1 Chitinophagaceae bacterium
ATTGGCGGGAGAGAACCCTGTTCTTGTTGACGAGAAAATAGAGCAGGAGGTCGAATTCTTTGCGGGTCGTATCCAGCATCTTCTCCCCCACCCTCGCTTCGAGCGTATCCGTATTAAGACTGATCTCATTGAATTGTACAATATTAGCCCCTTCCAGATTTTTGCGCCGGTAAATGGCCCGGATACGCGCATGCAGCTCGGCCAGGTGGAAGGGCTTGGTCAGGTAATCGTCCGCTCCCTTCTCCAGCCCGGCGACCTTATCGTCCAGCGCGTTGCTTGCCGATATGATCAATATATTACTTTGCGGATGTTCGGAGCGGATAAAATCCAGCAGGTTCAGCCCATTGCCATCCGGCAGGGAGATATCCAACAGGATGCAATCGTAACTGAATAATTCCAGCTTTTCCTTCGCGGCTTCGCAGGTATCGCATAATTCGCAGATATAGCCTTCCGAAGCGAGGAAATCATGGATATTCCGGGCCAATTCCTGGTGGTCTTCGATGATCAATACCTTCATCCTGTAAAATTAAAATGTTTTGAGTTTCCACCCACTTATCTGTATCCCATCGCCTGCAAATTAAATAGCTCGGCATAGCGTCCCTGTTTTTTCAGCAGTTCTTCGTGGCTGCCGATCTCGATCAGTTCCCCTTTGTCCAGCACCAGGATACGGTCGGCCATTCGTACGGTAGAGAAACGGTGCGAGATCAATACGGCCATCTTACCCTTTGTCAGCTCCGCGAAACGCTGGAATACTTCGTATTCCGCTCTGGCGTCAAGGGCTGCCGTAGGCTCATCGAGGATCAACAGTTCGGCATCCCCCTCCCGCATATAAGCCCTGGCAAGGGCCACCTTTTGCCATTCACCCCCGGACAACTCTACCCCCTGCTGGAACCTTCGTCCCAGCGCCTGGTCATATTTCCCAGGTAATTTTTCGGCGAGCAGATTTGCCAGGCTCTGTTTGGCGGATGCCTCGATACGGCTACGGTCTTCTTTTTCCGAGATATTACCGACGGCAATATTCTGGGCCAGGGTCATCTGATAACGCAGGTAGTCCTGGAAAATGATCCCGATATGGCTTCGCAGGACCAGCGGATCATACTGTCTTAGATCGACCCCGTCTAATAAGATCCTGCCTTCCGTGGGATCATAAAGCCGGGCAAGCAGTTTTACAAGCGTCGTCTTGCCGGCTCCATTCTCTCCGACAAGGGCCAGCTTCTCGCCGGGCATGAGTGTAAAGTTCAGGTGACGGTTTGCCCAATGATCCGTATTCGTATACCGGAAACCCACATCCTCGAAATGGAAACCCTGGCGGATGGGATCGGGGAAAGGGATTGGTTCGGACGCTATTTTTATCCGGGGTGTGATCTCGAAAAATTCGAAGAGATCCTGAAGATAAATAGCCCCCTGGGATACGCTCGTGAACCGGCTTAAAATGCCCTCGAGCAGGCTTCTCAATTGTCGGAAGGAGCCCGCCAGGTAGGTTAACTCCCCGATCGACAAGCTACCATTCACGGCTTTCAGGATGATCACCACATAAGCGGTATAATATCCAATGCTGCCTACGACGGCGAATACCGTTCCCCACGCAGAACGTCGGATCACCAGCTCGCGATTGGCTTTATAAAACTGATCCGACAGGGTTCGGAAACGGTCGATCAGAAATCCCGACAGATCGAAGATCTTGACCTCTTTGGCCGTTTCGTCGCTGGCCCCGAGGTAGCGGAGATAATCCAATTCCCGTCTTTCCGGGGTCTGGCCCCTTGTCAGCGCATAGCTCCGGTCGTTAAAATGAGTTTCTCCTAAAAAAGCGGGCACTACGGCTACCAGCAAAAGAATGATCAGCCAGGGATTGAATACCACGAGACCTACAGCCAGAAATCCCATCGTGAGGAGGTCCTGTATCTGGCTCATCACCTGGGAAAGGAGGACGGTACGACCGGTCGTCTGTTGCCTGGCCCTTTCGAGCTTGTCATAGAAGGCGGAGTCCTCGAACTGATCCAGGTCCAGCGAGGCGGCATGTGTCATGATCTTTTCCGAGGTATAATTGGAGAACAGGTCCCCCAGCAAGCTATCGAGCAGGGTGATCATCCGGCTCAGGCCATCGGAAAGGATCGCGAGACCGAATTCGAAGGCCACCAGTTGCCAAAGGAATCTGTGGGACTGGTCCGATTTCCCATGCCCCAGGGATACGATCTGATCGATGATCAGTTTGCCTACATATAGTATAAACACGGGTATTGCCGAGCGGGCGATACGCAATATGAAATCGGCGACCATGATGCGGGGACTGGTCTGCCATACCAGTTTAAAAAATTGCGGCAGGTTGCCTAATGCCTCCATCCGCTCTTTGAAACTCAGTTTCCCTGCACCGTGCCCGGCATCTTTGCTTCCGGATTTCATTGTACGATTCATCCCTGAAAATTAAGGAAATGGAACAATACGACATTATTTAGTAATTTTATAAAAAGCCCGGGGTAACCCCGGCGTTTTTAAACCACCTGCATGATCACACCGATACCAACCGGATCGCTTTTTCAGCATTATTTCAATTCGAACTACACATACGATGAATTATTGGAAGTCGACGGTAACCTGCGACCGCATTGGGAGTCCTTTTTTAAATCTTTCAATGGACTGGGACCGGCAGAGATCCAGAACCGCAACCAGGATCTGACACGTTTNNGGTGACCTATAATATATATGGAGATCCCGCGGGCTTTAACCGGCCCTGGAAACTGGACCCTATCCCTTTCCTGATCGGCAGGCAGGAATGGCAGACCATCGAATCCGGCCTCATACAGCGCGCCGGCCTGCTGGACCTGATCCTGAAAGATATATACGGGCCCAGGCGCTTGATCAGGAACGGCTTGCTGCCCATGGAGCTAATTTATAACCATAGCGGGTTCCTGCGGCAATGCGCCGGCATTCAATTACCTGGAAAACACAGCCTGGTGCTCTACGCCGCGGATATAGCGCGGGGGTCGGACGGAAAGATCTGGATCGTTAATGACCGCACCCAGGCTCCCTCCGGTTCGGGCTATGCCCTGGAGAACA
>PLXD01000448.1 GCA_003151295.1 Chitinophagaceae bacterium
AACTGCTCACCTTAATCCCCGTAACCACTTCATCATTGACAGATAATCCATTCAATACCTCTACATAGGTATCGTCATTCAGCCCGGTCAGGATCTTTTTCTCCAGGAGGCTATCGCCCGATTTCAGCCATACATAGGCCGGCTTGTCTTTCTGTGTCAGATCTATTTCCCGGGTAGAAGTATCTCCTGCGCCTGCCGGTAAATTTTGCCCGGGTGCGGTCGTTTTCTCATTCTTGCTTTCCGGAGGCAGTGCGAGAATCGTGAATTGCTTTTTCAGCGAAGCGTCCGGATTGAATTTCAGGGCCTTTGAGGAGATCAGCAATGCATTTTTCTCTTCTTTCGTATAGATGAAGATATTCGCCGTCATGACCGGCTTGAGTTTGAGGTCCTGGTTGGGGGCCGTTATAATAGTAGTATAGGTGACGACGTTGGCGGATACGNNTGCCAATATGAAAAGGGTGGGGGTATTGAAGCTGGCTGCGACCGTTTGCCCGACACTGATATTCCGGGTCATCACCACCCCGTCCACGGGGGAATAGATGCTGGCATAGGAGAGGTTTTTAACCGCCGCATTCACTTGGGCCTGCACACTCGACACGGTGGCTTTTGCGGTCAGGTATTGATCCTCGGCGGTTTCATAGTCCGCCTTGCTGATGGCGCCCGCGTTATAGAGCTGGGTCTGACGGTCGAAATTTCTTTTCTGATAGACCAGGGTGGCTTTTGAGACCTCCAGGTTGGCCTTGTATTGGTCGACCGAGGCATCGAACAAGGATTTATCCAGTTCCGCCAGCAACTGCCCTTTTCTTACCTTGGCATTAAAGTCCGTATAGATGGATTTAATCGTGCCGGAGACCTGGGAGCCCACGGTGACGGTATCCACCGGTTGGATGGTACCCGTGGCCGTTATGCTCTTTGAGATATAGCCGTATCGAGGGGTTTCCGTGGCAAGGACGATGGGCTGTTCTTCCCTCCTGATCAGGAAATACCAGGAGGCTGCGCCTGCAAGAAGGATTAAAATGAGAATGATGAGGAACTTCTTCATATACGCTGTTGATTTATAATTTGATGGCGATGCCGGCATAGAAATCGTAGATCCTGACGTTGAGCGCGGCATTGTATTTCGCCTGGATATAGGCCTGGAAGGCCTGGGTGTACAAAGTTTTCTGCTGCAAGTAGCTGACGATATTGGCGGCTCCCGCCTTGAGCTCTTCGTTGGCTATACGATAGCCCTCCCGGGTGGCATTCAATTGCTCGACGGATGCATCATATTGTGCCTGGGCGTTCAGTACGCTTATATAAGCCTGCTCTATGGTCTGGGCCAGCGTCGTTTGGGTATTCTTCAGGGTCAGCAAGGCCTGGTCAATCTCTATTTTGGCGTTCTCCACATTGGTGCGGTTGACCCGGTTGGTAAAAATGGGTATGGAAAGGGTCAGGCCCACCCGTTGAAAAAAGTTATTGTCCAGCTGGCTGAAGTATTCGATCGACTGGTTATTGGAATAGCCGGTAGAAAGGGCTCCGGAGGCCGTCAGTACAGGCAGGTAACCGGCCTTTGCATTCCGCAGGTCATACCGGGCTATGTCGATCCCGAGTTGGCCATTCTTTATTTCCGGCCTGTTCTTCAAGGCAATGCTTTCCGTTGAGTCCAGTTTGAGGACGGCTTCGGTGGTGGTCGTNNGCAGGGTGCATCGGTGGGAAGCTGCAGCAATTGTTTAAGGGTAAGCTTATTCTGTCTTTCGGTATTCTGTGCGGTGACCAGGGTATATTTATCGGTGGCCAATTGAGCCTGCAGCTCGATAAAAGCATTTAGCGCGATGCTGCCGGCATCATATTGTTTTTTTCCCTGGTCCACCTGGGCGCCGGTCGTATTCAGCAGGTCCTTTACATATACGATATTCTCCCCGGCTAATAGTATGTTCAGATACGCCTGGGTGATCTGCAGGGTGATATCGTTTTCGCTCTGCAGGATATTGAGGTTAGCGGACTGCACCTGCAGGTTCCGTTGATTGATGGTATTGACAAGCATTCCGCCATTGTAAAGGGTGACGGAGGAACTTAACGAATAGACGCCGCTGACACTCGATTGAGTCTGAAAGCCCCCTACTACGGGGTTGACATTCTTGCTATGGGTATAGTTTTGAGAGGCGCTTCCGCCGAGGCTCGGCAACCTGGCCGCCCTGGATAGTAAGTACTCCTGCTCGCTGGTCTTTTCCGTCAGCCGGAGGCTGTTGAGCTGGATATTATTCTTTTTTGCGTAATCCAGGCAGCTCTGAAGATCCCAAACGGATGGCAGTTGCCGGTAATTGCTATCCTGGCCGAAGGCAGGGACAAGGCTGAGGAGAGCCAGGCATAAAAAGGTCCATGGTACGATCTTTTTTGACATATTGGTCTGTTTAATCCTGAAAGAGGTTAACCGGGTACGAGCCAGATTTAGCAAAATAGCAAGGCCTTACTGCGAAAGCGGGCAAGTTAACGAACGGCCGGCATCATGCGGATGATTCAGATCATGCGGTGACCTGTTTTCCGCAATGGGTTTCGGATGAATCTTTTAATGGTGGCCGTGTTGCCGTTCACAGGGATGATTACAAGAGGCATGCCCAATCCGATTTTATTCACCCGTTCCTATAAATCCGGGCAGTTCCCGGGAGAAGCTACTGATTTTTTGATAACCGTTTGACAACCATAAGAGGAGGTTCTTACCGGGAGCGATTGGGAGAAGCCGGGCATAAGATCCGGCGTTAGTATGGAT
>PLXD01000262.1 GCA_003151295.1 Chitinophagaceae bacterium
ATGGTGTGATAGCGGATTTCAATGCCGCCGAACTCATGATCCGGGAAATGATCAAAATGATCTACCCTAAGAAACCCTTATTCCCCCCCAGTTGGAGAATGATGATCTGTATCCCTTCCAGCATCACCGAAGTGGAAAAAAGAGCGGTCAGGGACAGCGCCGAACAGGCTGGCGCCAAAGAGGTCTACCTGATCCATGAGCCTATGGCAGCCGCACTGGGTATCGGTATCGACGTAGAAGAACCGGTCGGAAATATGATCATCGACATCGGGGGAGGNNACCGCCGCTATCATAGCCTGTTGATCGGTGAAAGAACGGCCGAGCAGATAAAGATCCAGATCGGAGCGGCCCTCAAAGACCTGGACAACCCGCCGGACGATATTCCCGTCAATGGTCGTGACCTGGTCACGGGCATACCCAAACAGATCATGGTAAGTTTCCAGGAGATCGCCGAAGCCCTGGATAAAAGCATATTCAAAATCGAAGAAGCCATCCTNNGGCGATATTTACCGCAGAGGGCTCTACCTGACCGGTGGGGGTGCTTTATTGAGGGGGCTGGATAAGCGGCTCAGTCAAAAGATCAAGCTGCCCGTGCATATAGCCGACGATCCCCTGAAAAGTGTGGTCCGTGGCACCGGCATTGCGCTCAAAAACTATGATCGTTATCCGTTCGTGATGCGGTAAGAGCTGGGGGCCGGAGACCGACCCCCAGGAACTAAAAACCACAAACTTAAAATCCAAATTCCGGTGCGTAATGTTTTTCTCTTCATCAGAAGTAATTTCAACTTCCTCTTCTTCCTGGTGTTGCAGATCATTTCCCTTTCTTTCCTGTTCCGGTATAATAAGTTCCACGAAGCCGCTTTCATGAACGCGTCCACGGAGATTACAGGACGGGTCAATGAAAAATTCGATAACGTAGCCTATTATTTCAAACTCAGGAAGACCAATGACTCCCTGATCAGTGAGAACAGGCGCCTGCACCAGGCCCTGAAAGAGAACTTCGAGGCGCCCGATTCCCTTCGAAGGCTGATACTAGACACGCTAAAGACCGACTCGGGAAAGATGTTCCTCAAATATAATTTCATGGAAGCCAAGGTGGTAGGCAATACGACTGCTCTCCAGGCCAATTACCTGACCATTCACCGAGGTTCTTCCGAGCTGGTCAGACCCAATATGGGTGTGGTCAGCCCGCAGGGTATCGTGGGCACCGTGGTGAATGTGAGCGAACATTATGCTACGGTGATGAGCCTGCTGAACCGTCAGTACAAAGTGGTCGTCAAACTGAAGAACGGCGGGGATAGGGGTACTATCGAGTGGGACGGCCTGAACCCTCTTTTCGTGACCTTGAAGGATATCCCCAAGAGTGCCAGCGTGAATAAGGGCGATACGATCATGACCAGCCAGACCTCTTCTCTTTTTCCGGCCAATATTATGGTAGGTACCGTGTATGAGATCGTCGATGACAAGAATGCCAGCAATTTCTACACCTTGAAAATCAGGCCGGCTACCAATTTTTATAATGTGGAATATGTGTATGTGATCGAGAACCTGCAGTATGAAGAACAAAAAAGACTGGAAGATTCCACCCGTAAAAAATTCCAATGAGCGAGTTGCTGAAAAATATCATCCGTTACGTGCTTTTTATCCTGGTGCAGGTGTTTGTGCTCTTTAAAGTACCGCCTTTGCACCGGTTTATTACCCCCTATCTGTATTTTTTATTCATCCTCTGGCTCCCGTTTAATATCTCCAGGACCCTGCTGTGCCTGGTCGGTTTTCTTTTTGGTCTCAGCCTGGATTATTTCAGCAGGACACCCGGTCTGCATGCCGCCGCCTGCACCCTGATCGCCTATGTACGGCCCTTTATCATCAATGTGATGATTTCCCAGGAAGGAACCGATAAGAACTATATCTCACCGTCCGTTACCAGCATGGGCTGGGCACCCTATATCACCTATGTGCTGGTGCTGACCTTCCTGCATAATGCCTATTTGGTATTCCTGGAATGGATGAGTTTCGGCTCTTTTATCTATTTCCTGGGGAAAGTGACGGCGACTACAGGTATCAGCTTTATGCTGATCATGCTGACCGAGCTATTATTTTACCGGAAGCAGAAATTCAGGACCAATACCGTATAAATAAAAACCGGCTTTCATACATTACAAATTATTCTTTCCACGTTAATCATCCGTACTTCGTAAATTGTACATAGTACATTTATATGTCTGTATTCAATCAATCCCGCAGCAATATCATCCGTCTTATTTTCCTGGGCATGTTCCTGATCATTGCCGCGCAATTGTTCAACCTCCAGGTCGTTTCCAGTAAATACAAAATACAGGCACAGGCGAATGCCCTGTTTCCCAAACGCATCTATCCCACACGCGGGATCATCTATGACAGGAAGGGCAGGGCGATCCTTAATAATGCCATTCTCTATGACCTGATGGTCACTCCCTCGCAGGTGAAGAACATCGATACGCCTTATTTCTGCGAGCTCCTGGAGATCGATACGGCGGAATTCCGAGAACGTATCCGGGATGCCAGGGGCAAGAACGGCCCTTTCCGGCCTTCTATTTTTGAAGACCTGTTGCCTCCGGAAATGTTTGCCAAGCTGGAAGAGAATATCTGGAAATTTCCCGGCTTCAACCTGCAGGAACGGCCGGTAAGAGTATACCCTTATAGTGCCGCTGCCCATATTATGGGTTATGTCGGCGAAGTGGATTCCTCCGTCCTGAAAAGATCCAACTATTTTTATCAATTGGGGGACTATGTCGGNNAGAACCGGCTGGTCGGGCCTTATGAGAACAAGTCCCTCGATACGGCGGCCATAGCGGGCAAGAACCTGCATACCTATATGGATATCGAACTGCAGGAGCTAGCCGAACATTTATTGACCGGTAAAGTGGGCGCCATTGTGGCCATAGAGCCAAAAACGGGCGGGATCCTGGCCATGGCCTCCGGTCCGGACTATGATCCCAATTCCCTGACGGGTCCCGACAAACAGAAGAATTATGCACGGCTGGCATTGGATGTATCCGGTCCCTTATTCAACAGGGCCATTAAAGGTCAATATCCCGCCGGGTCCACCTATAAACCCATTGGCGCTCTGATCGGCCTGGACGAAGGGGTCATCACCCCTTCGAGCTCCTATCCTTGCCTGGGCTATTATTATGGATGCAGCCGCCCTGTCAAATGCGACGAGAAATGGGCGGGCCATGCAAATAGTCTTCGTTTGGCGATCGCTCATTCCTGTAACTCTTTTTTTATCATGGCATTCCGCAACGAGGTGGACAACCCGGAATTTCATAGCTCCCGCAAAGGCCTGATGAAGTGGAAAGAGTATGTCAACGCCTTCGGCCTGGGCCATCGCCTGGGAGTGGATCTTTCCAGCGAAGACGGGGGCAATATTCCCGATACGTCCTTCTATGACCGGCTATATCACCACTCCTGGAATTCCTGTACGATGTATACCATGGGTATCGGGCAGGATGCCATGGAGATCACGCCCCTGCAAATCGCCAATGCCATGTGCATCGTCGCCAATAAAGGATACTACTATACGCCGCATTTTGTAAAAAGCATCGAGAACGCCCCGGAAGACGACACCCTATTGAATGGGTTCCGGCAGAAGCACGAACCGGTGACGCATATATCCGATGCGGATTACGAAGTGGTGCACAGCGGTATGCAGGACGTGTCGGAGATCGGGACCGCCAGGATCGCGAGGATCCCGGGTATTAATATGTGCGCCAAGACCGGTACGGCGGAAAATAAAATAGCCCTGGACGGCCGGGTCATCAAGCTGAAATCCCATTCCCTGTTTGTCTGTTTTGCCCCCCGGGAGAACCCGAAAATTGCAATTGCCGTGATCATTGAAAATGGCGGATACGGAGCCGCGCAGGCAGCGCCCATCGGGTCCCTGCTGGTAGAGAAATACCTGAATGATACCCTTCGCAGCGAGCGTTTAAAGGATGTGGAAAGGATTGCAGGAACGAACCTGATGCCAAAATACTATGTACGCGTGCAGTTCAAGACCGATTCCATCCGGGCCGCGGGCTGGGCGAGGCAGACCGGAGACAGTACCCGATTGATGAAATATATCACCCCTTCCCAGCGGTCCATGCTCCTGGATACCCTGGCAGGATCCAATAGCCCGATCTTCCAGTCCCTGATGAAGAGCTCAATTGTAAATACGCCTTATATCAGGAGCCTTCTTGCCAAGAAAGTTGCCGCCATTAAAAATGCCGCCGATCTGCAAGCAGCCGGGAAGGATGCTGGAAAAGATAGTGTGCCCAGGAGAAAGCCTCCGGCGGATAGCGCCCGTGTAAAAGATGCTATGCAAAAACCCAAACCCGTCCTAAAACCTGTACAAACTGATACAACCCAATAATACGATGACCCAACCTAACCCCGGCATATGAGTTCCCGCAATCCATCCATATCAAAAGGGATAGACTGGTCACTGGTGTGGATCTGGCTGACCCTTTGCTGTATCGGTTTGACGAGCATATTCGCCGCCACCTATCATACCGGGGATAATATCATGCAGGGAGTACTCTCTTTTAAAACCGACTACAGCAGGCAGTTGCTCTTTTTCATCTTCAGCGGTATTCTCGGTACTTTCATCCTGCTGACAGATAGCAAATTCTTTACGGCGACCGCTAACCTTGGCTATGCCTTCGGCATTGTATTAATGTTATTGGTATTCCCATTTCATTCCCGTATCAAAGGCACCGAATCCATCATAAAGTTCGGTAGTGCATTCCAGCTTCAACCTGCTGAACTCTGCAAGATATTCGTGAACCTGGCCCTGGCCAAATACCTGGCCCGGGTAGAGACCAATTTTACCAGGCCCCGTTCCCAACTCATCGCAGCAGCCATCTCCCTGTTCCCGGCCGCATTGTCCTTCATGCAGCATGAACTGGGCCTGGCCCTGGTCTATTTCTCCTTCTTTCTGGTCATGTTCCGTGAAGGACTGCCCTCCTCCTTCCTGGTCATCGGTTTTTCCCTGGCAGTCCTCGTAGTGGCCACGCTGTTGGTGGAACCCAATATGCTTGCCATTGTCCTGACCGGCATCGCCGTCATTGCGATCTATATCCTTCGCAAACAGATCAAAAGACGCAAACAGGTACTGTTCCTGATCGTGGGCATCTGGTTTGTCTGTGTAGGCGTGCAGCGGTTTGTCGTACCCTTTGTATTCGACCATGTGTTAGAGCCTTACCAGGTTAAGCGCATCTATGACACCATCGGAAAGGACTATGTGCCAAAAAATGAAGCGGCGGAACTGGAGATCGAACAAAAAAGCAGCGGCAAGAAAAAAGATAATAACTACAATGTCAAACAGAGCAAGATCGCGATCGGAAGCGGTGGCCTTATTGGAAAGGGCCTGCTGAAAGGAACACAGACACGTTATGATTTTGTCCCGGAACAGCGGACAGATTTTATATTCTGTACCATCGGGGAGGGGTTCGGCTTTTTGGGCAGCATCGTGTTCCTTGGGCTCTACCTGTTGTTGCTCTGGCGGATCGTGATGATTGCCGAAAGGCAGCGAAGCGTGTTCAGCCGCTGCTATGCTTATGGAGTAGCTTCGGTCTATTTCTTTCATATCGTCATCAATATGTGCATGACCATGGGGCTAGCCCCCGTGATCGGCATTCCCCTGCCATTCATCAGCTATGGGGGTACCTCGCTCCTGACCTTTAGCATGATGCTTTTTGTCCTGGTCAGGTTGGACGCAGACAGGCAGATGGTCTTGCGGTAGCGTGTTTTATTGGTAGCTTTGCCGCGTATAAATTTTTTCGGATGAAAATCATTCCACTTTCAGAGGGCACGTTCACGGTCGACAAAACGAAATCCTTTGTTCCTTTCAATACCGGCAGCGACGATCTTCAACAGCGATCTACCGGAAGCATATTGGTCGAGGTACAGCCTTTTGCCGTGATCACTTCGGAGGATATCCTGGTGCTGGATACCGGTTTGGGTTTCGAAAAGGACGGGGTGCTCCAGATCCACCGGAATCTATCGGATGCCGGCATCAATGCCGGAGATGTTACCAAGGTTTTGATGAGCCACCTCCATAAGGATCATGCAAGCGGCATCAGCCGCCTGAACCACAAAGGCGTCCGGGAATTGTCCTTTCCCCGCGCCACTTATTATATCAGGCGTAAAGAGCTGGAATTCGCGTTCGGAAAAACTTCCTCTTCCTATATTACCGAAGAGCTCGCGGGGCTCAGCGAGTCATCGCAAGTCGTCTTGTTGGATGAGGAAACCGGTGTCATTGACGGCTATATCCGTTATGAGTTGACGGGTGCCCATTGTCCCTATCACCAGATTTTCCAGATCGTGGATGGCGGAGAAAAGATTTTCTTTGGCGGCGACGTGGCTCCCCAATTGCAACAGATGAAGAGCCGGTTTGTGGCCAAATACGATTATGACGGGAAAAAAAGCATGGAGCTCCGCCAGCAGTGGTGGAAGCAAGGGGAGGAAGAGGGCTGGACTTTTCTATTCTATCATGATATTAAAACGCCGATTTACCCGTCTCATTAGCGTCCAAAAAAAACAGCCTG
>PLXD01000103.1 GCA_003151295.1 Chitinophagaceae bacterium
TGCATCCTATGATCGTTCACTTTCCGATCAGTCTCCTATATGTGGCATTGCTGTTCGAGCTGATCGGATGGAAACGCAGATCCCTCAATTTACATACTTCCATAAAGGTGCTGGTCTTTATCGGGGCCGCCTCATCCGTGCTGGCGGTCGTGCTCGGCTTGTTACTGATCAACACGGAGGATTACGGAAGCGGCATTCTTTCCATTCACCAATGGACAGGGATCGCGACCATGATCCTTGCCGGCATTACCACCTGGGCTTATGTAAAAAAAACACGGCGTCTCCAGAAGATCCTGCTTATGGTCACCGTTTTAGGGGTTACGGTTGCCGGTCACTACGGCGCTTCCCTTACACATGGGGAAGACTACCTGAGCAGTGTATTGCCTTTCGGCAAGACGGAAGAAGCGGGAGGTGAAGCGGAAGAAGGAGGGCTCGACGCCAGCTTTACATTGACCAGTCAAACCGGGCCGCTCACGGATCCCCAGATACAAGACCTCAATCTGCAGGTGCGTACCATTCTCGCACACAATTGTTATAGTTGTCATGGTTCTGCGAAGACCAAGGGTGATCTGCGCCTGGATTCAAAAGAGTTCATCCTGAAAGGTGGAAAGGACGGGTCTGTAATGATACCCGGGCATCCCGAGAAAAGCGAATTGATCAGGCGCATCCTGCTCTCCCGTAATGACAAGGATGCGATGCCTTCCAAGGGGAAGGGGCTTAATGATAAAGAAGCAGCGGTCCTGAAATTCTGGATCAGGCAGGGCGCTCCCTGGCTGAAAGGTCCTTTAAAAAGTTTGTTTCGCGTGGCGGCGCTGGAACCCCGTTTACCGCAGGTCCCTTCTGTCAGCGGAGACCTCACGCTACCCATCGACCGGTTTGTAAATGTGTACTTTGAAAAAAACAAGATCCGCTGGGAAAAGCCCGTAGACGACCGGACCTATATCCGGCGGGTATACCTGGACGTGATCGGGTTATTGCCCTGGCCCGACAGTGTGGATGGTTTTACCAGGGACGCCAGGCCGGAAAAACGCGAGATGCTGGTCCGGGAGTTGCTGAACCGGAACGATGATTACGCACAACAATGGCTTAGTTTCTGGAATGACGCTCTCCGCAATGATTACACCGGAACCGGCTATATAACGGGCGGCAGGTGGGACATTACCAAATGGCTATATTCCTCCCTGAGCACTAACAAGCCGTATAATATATTTGTGAAGGAGTTGGTCAGTCCCGATAGCGCATCTATGGGATTTATTAAAGGGATCCAGTGGCGTGGGGTCATCAACGCCAGCCAGCGCACTGAAATGCAGGCGGCACAGAACGTATCGCAGGTTTTCCTGGGATTGAACCTGAAGTGCGCTTCCTGCCACGATAGCTTTGTAAGCGATTGGAAGCTGGACGAAGCGTATTCTTTCGCCAATATTTTCTCCGACAGCAGCGTGTTTGAAATCAACCGATGCGATAAACCCACCGGGAAAATGGCCGGCAGGCGTATCCTTTATAAGGAGCTGGGTGTGATCAACCCTGACGCCAAACGCGAAGACCGGCTGCAGCAACTGGCCGATTACCTGGTGCAGCCGAAAGACGGCCGGTTATACCGGACCCTCGTCAACCGTATGTGGGCTCAGCTGATGGGTCGCGGCATCGTAGAACCGGTAGACGTGATGGACAACAAGCCCTGGAGCCAGGATTTGCTGGACTGGATGGCCTTTGATTTCGTAGCCTCGGGATATGATATCAAAAAACTTCTCTTCAACATCCTTACTTCCAGGACTTACCAGTTACCTTCCGTGGCCGTCCAGGATGCAGAAGCGATCGTCGCCCCCGGCTATACCTTCCGGGGAATGTTGCGCAGGCGGATGTCTGCAGAACAATTTTCCGATGCTGTGAGCGAGAGCCTGCAAAACATTTACCAGGACAGCATGATCGTATACAATTTGTTGCCGCCTGCGATAAAAGGGGAAATCCCTTTTGCCCGGGCGTCCCTGGTAAAGAACGATGCATTTCTTACGGCGCTGGGGCGTCCCAACCGGGAAACGGTCTCCACCAGCCGGGTATCTCAGGCAAACCTGTTGCAGGCACTGGAGCTAACGAACGGTTCGCTGTTCAACGATGCCATGAAGCGCGCTGCCGTTTGTTGGAAGGCCCGGTATGCGGACCCCGATACGATGGTCAAAGAGATCTATCGAAGTACGCTGGGCCGGAACCCCTCCTCCGATGAAACAGCCGTCGCGGAAAAAGAATTGGGTAAGACGCCTTCTGTGGAGAATGTGCAGGATTTCGTATGGGCCATGGCCCTGCATCCCGAATTCCAGTTGATTTACTAGTGAAAAAAATATCGTATATTGGGTATATACGCTTTCAAAATCACCATTCAAAATTGTAGCATAATGACACGAGCCGAAGGTACCCGAGCAAAGCGAAGGATAGGAACGAAAAAGAACTAGGAACGACGTCCTTTCGAAGTTCGGCATTTGACCATTGAAAAAACAAACAATCACAAATGAAGGCCAATTGGAACAGGAGAGACTTCCTTAAAAGCTCAAGCGCCGCCACGCTGGCCGCCTTAGCGGCGGGCGTTCCCGTCGCCAGCCTGCTGAATGGATGCAAGACGCGGCCGAAAGCCGGGAAAAATGCCACGGCAGACACGGTCATATTGCTTTGGATGGCAGGCGGGATGGCCCATACCGAGACCTTTGACCCCAAACGATATACTCCTTTTGAAAAGGGCATGGAAGGCAACCGGGTGCTGAGCACTTTTAAATCCCTGCCTACCGCACTGGACGGGATCCAATTTTCCGAAGGATTACAGTCCATCGGGAGCGTCATGAATAAAGGCACTTTGATCCGGTCATATACGGCAGCCGACATGGGATTCATCCTGCACTCCCGGCACCAGTATAACTGGCATACCTGCTATGAGCCCCCTCAAACCGTGGCAGCCCCGCATATCGGCGCCTGGATCGCCAAGGAACTGGGTCCCAAGAACCCGGTGATCCCCGCTTTTATCGACATCGGTCAGCGCTTCACGTTAGGGGAAGGTGAAGAGCTGAAAGCCTTCCATACCGCCGGCTTTTTAGGAAATGAGTTTGGCCCGTTTTTAATTCCGGACCCCAGCCAGGGGCTCGAAAGTGTGCGTCCTCCCGTTGGCATGGATACCAAACGCTTCGAGCGCCGCAATCAATTATACAATGATCTCATCAGCAAGAGCCCGGTGGCGGAATTCGGAAGCGATTACCAGAAGGAATCGCTCCGGCATTCGATGGAACAGGCCTATATGCTGCTCAATTCGCCGGAGGCAAAAGCCTTCGATCTCAGCCAGGAGCCCAAAGAGATCTATGATATTTATAATACCGGCCGTTTTGGATTGGGCTGCCTGATGGCCCGCCGGCTTACCGAACAGGGCGCCCGTTTTATCAGTGTCACTACTGAGTATGAGCCTTTTGTAGGATTCGACACCCACGAAAACGGGCATACCCGGATGATCAATATGAAAAAAATGATCGACGGGCCTGTGGCGCAACTGATAAAAGACCTTGACAAAAGCGGCAAACTAGACAGGACCCTGGTGATCCTGGCCAGCGAATTCAGCCGGGATATGATGGTAGAGGGAAGGCCGGATGCCAAGGTGAAGGAGCAGGTATCTCAGCCCGATCTCCTGACTGACCTGAAATTTTATGGTATGCACCGACATTTTACAGATGCGGGCAGCATCCTCATGTTCGGTGGGGGTATCAAAAAAGGATTTGTCTATGGCAAAACCGCCGACGAGCGCCCCTGTAAGTCCATTGAAAACCCGGTAAGGATCGACCAGATCCACCAGACCATTTATCATGCATTGGGTATCCCCGAAGACACTCAATACGAGGTAGAAAAACGGCCTTTTTATACGACACCGGACGGCAAAGGCAAGCGGGTCCCGGCATTGATGATTTGATAAAAGAAGGCCTTGTTTATGGCGCCTGTTGGCGTGGCCGGCGCCTGTGAAATGACTGTGAGGTAGATGGATTGTATAACCCGTTTCAAAACGATTGCCGTGAAAACAAACAGGAGAAAATTCATCAAAACCAGCGGGACAAGCGCTTTGGGAATCAGTTTTTTACCGGTAATAAACCAGGTAAACGCTCTTTTTGGAAAGGGTACTAATTTTTCCGCGGCTCTCCCCCGTGCAACCCCCGAATCACAAGGCATCTCCTCCAAAGGAATCAGTGATTTTATCGCTGCCGCGAACGCCTCCGGTTATAGCTGGCATAGCTTTATGCTACTCCGGCATGGAAACGTGGTCGCCGAAGGTTGGTGGAAACCGTTTGAACCTGAATTCAAACACTCATTGTATTCCCTTTCAAAAAGTTTTACCAGTACGGCCATCGGGTTGTTGGTAAAAGAGGGGAAACTGAATATTGATACGCCCGTGCTTTCTTTTTTTCCTGACGACGCACCCGCGACACCGGATGAAAACCTGAAGCAGATGAAAATAAAACATCTGTTGACGATGAATACCGGTCATGAAGAAGATTCCCTGCCCAAAATGAGAGGTTCCGATAAAGTATGGGTCCGGACTTTCCTCGAGCAACCCGTAAAGTTTGAACCTGGCAGTCATTTCCTGTATGATACGGGCGCCACCTATATGCTGGGCGCCATCGTATACAAGGTCACCGGCGAGACCCTCGAAAAATACCTGACCCCACGGCTATTTCAGCCCCTGGACATAAAAGGATATGATTGGGAAACCTCTCCGCAGGGATTGAATACGGCCGGATATGGCTTACGCGTAAAAACGGAAGACATTGCAAAATTCGGACAGCTATACTTACAAAAAGGAAAATGGAATAACCAGGAGATCCTCCCGGAGACCTGGGTCAATACAGCGACCAGTTACCAAACAAAATCACAGGAAGGGAACGCCGATTGGTCGCAGGGATACGGCTACCTGTTCTGGCGCTGTAAGCCCGGCTTTTACAGGGGCGATGGCGCCTATGGACAGTACTGTATCGTAATGCCCGACCAGGATGCGGTTATGGTGGTTACCGGGGAGAGCCCGGACATGCAAAACNNATTGCCTGAAAACCAGGCCGATCAATCGACGCTGAAAAAAGACCTGAAGGGCTTGGTGCTTCCCGTTGTGAAAGGCTCCCCCGATTCGTACCTGTCCTCCAGGTATCATGGCAAAAAGTTCAATCTCGACAAAAACGATTTTGGCGCCACGCAGATGCAACTTAAATTCTCAAAGGACAGTTGCGAGTGGATCACAAAAACGGCGGAGAAAAAACCCGTTTCCATCCGGTTCGGATGGGAAAACTGGCTTGTGAATAAGGAGGATCAAAAATATGCTTTCCCCGAAGGGGCCCTCCTCCCGGTGCCCTCAAAATTCGCGGGTACGGCCACCTGGACCAATAGCAACACCCTGCAACTGAACGCAAGATTCGTCGACACGATACACGGAGATAAGATCACCTGCGTTTTCGATGGCAATAAAGTTTCCATATCGTTTATGAACAGCGTTGCTGAAATATCGAAAAACGATATCGAAAAGCGGACACCTATATCTGGTAGTATGCAAGCGGAGTCTGTTTAATAATATTATACGTGGCTCCCCTTCCTAAAAGCATAAGCCAGTATCAGTAATATCCGGCCACCACCCTGTTTACTCGCTTCGCAAGGCGGTGACGGGTTTGGCGATAGCTGTTTTGATCGCCTGGAAGCTAATGGTCAATAGAGTGATCAATAACGTCGCCGCGCCGGCAGCCAGGAATATGCCCACGCCCAGATCGATCCGATAGGCAAAGCTTTTGAGCCATTGGCTCGTCGCCCACCATGCCAGGGGGAAGGATATCAACACCGCGACAAATATCAATTTCAGGAAATCGGCTGATAGCATGATGACAACGTTGCTCACCGTCGCTCCGAGCACCTTGCGTATCCCGATCTCCTTGAACCGTCTTTCGGCCGTGAAAGCCGCAAGACCAAATAAACCCAGACAGGCGATCAGGATCGTCAATCCGCTAAAGTAACGCGACAATATCGCCACCCTCTTTTCCGCGATGTACTGGGCTTGGTAGTCCTGGTCCAGGAAGCTATAGTCGAAATTAAAACCCGGGTATTTTTTTTGGTACAGCGCGCCGATACGGGCAATCACATTGTTCTCATTGCCGCCCTTGATCTTAGCCATGATCCGATAAGTCAATAGCGGCTCCAGCCGCAAGGCGAAAGGTTTTACGCTTTCATGAAGCGATTCGTAATGAAAATCTTTGACGACTCCTACTACCCTCCTGTCCTGCCCCCACATCTTAACGGTTTTGCCGATCGAGTTTTTAAGGCCCATAGCCTTGATGGCGCTCTCATTAAATATGATCTCCGAGCTATCGGAACTCAGCTCCCTGGAAAAACTCCTGCCGGCCGCCATCTTCATGCCCAGGGTTTCCATCAGACCGTAATTCATGCCAATAGTGGCAAAGCTGAGATCCATATGCGGATCTTTACCCTCCCACTTGATATCGCCCCTGCTGCCGAAGTCGCCTACAATGCTGCCATGATCCATACTGGAAGCGCTCACCACGCCCGGAATGTTTTTTATGTCGCCGAGAAAGGTTTCCACACCGGCCAGAAATGTTTTTACGTCCCCTGGTGTCATATTCCCGGGCGTCATGCCCTCCGCGCTAAAACTAATGATATTGTCTTTATTGAATCCCCTGTCTTTTGTTTGTATGAATTCT
>PLXD01000346.1 GCA_003151295.1 Chitinophagaceae bacterium
TTTGCCCTGGCGGCATTATTCATTTTCATATTCTCGTATCTGCAAAGTATTGTACAGACTTATGCTTCCGAACGAGTCGCCCGAGACCTGCGAACAAGATTGTCGGACAAGATATCCCGTCAAAGCCATGCCTTTATTCAGAACTCCAACCCCTCCAAATTACTGACGAATCTGACCTCGGATATCGATTCGATCAAGCTATTCGTGTCACAGGCAATTGTGTCGATCTCCTCCTCCCTGATCATTATCATCGGCGTTTCCATTTTACTGCTGACTATCAACTGGCGGCTGGCGCTTATCGTCCTGTTGATCATTCCCGTAATCGGAGGAACTTTCTATTATATTCTCCGCAAAGTGAAGGTATTCTTCGTGCAAAGCCGGGAAGTGATCGACTGGCTCAATAAAGTGATCAACGAGAGTATCCTGGGCTCCGCCCTGATCCGGCTGATCAACTCACAACAGTTGGAATACAATAAATTTTTAGATGCCAATACAAAGGCCCTTGGGCTGGGAGTCTCCATTGTGCGCCTGTTCGCCACCCTGATCCCGGTCATCATCTTTTCAGCCAGTATAGCTTCTCTGAGTATCCTGGTTCTTGGTGATCATTTTGTCATTACGGGCAATATGACCCTGGGGAATTATGCCGCCTTCAGCAGCTACCTGACGATGTTGATCTTCCCGATCCTGGTAATCGGCTTTATGAGCAACGTGATCGCTCAGGCTACTGCCTCCTGGCAGCGGGTCAACCAGGTTCTTATGGCTCCTGATACCCTTGACAGCGGTACCATCAAAGAGGAACTGAAAGGGGAGATCGAACTTAAAGACGTGTCCGTATCCTATGGTGAAAAGATAGCCTTGAAAAATGTGTCCTTCCGGCTGGAGGAAGGCTCCAGAACAGCCGTGATCGGCCCCACTGCTGCGGGCAAGTCACAATTGCTTTACCTGCTCACCGCGCTGATCAAACCATCCTCCGGCAGTGTCCTTTTCGATGGTCGGGATATTGACAGCTATGAGAAGGATAGCTTCCACCGACAGATCGGATTCGTATTCCAGGATAGTATTATTTTCAATATGAGCATCCGGGAGAATATCGCGTTCAGCGACACCGTGATGGATGAATCCCTTCAATTGGCGATCTCTACGGCCGAACTAAACGACTTCATCGATTCATTGCCGGACAAGCTAAATACCATCGTTTCCGAACGGGGCAGCAGCCTTTCCGGAGGTCAGAAGCAACGAATTATGCTCGCGCGGGCATTGGCGGTAAATCCCAGGGTCTTATTGCTCGATGATTTCACAGCCCGGGTCGATGCCAATACGGAGAAAAAGATATTGGCCAATGTACAAAAAAATTATCCCGGCCTGAAGCTTTTGTCCGTCACCCAAAAAATAGCCGCCATCGAAGACTATGACCAGATCATCCTGCTGATGGAGAGCGAAATGATCGCAACAGGCAAGCACGCTGAACTGATGGAGACCTCTCCGGAATATGTACAGATCTATAACTCACAACTCAGTACCAGCCATTATGAAACGTCGGCTATAGAAATGTCATAAGTAGAAATGCTATAAGCAGATGAAATCTCATAAACAGCAGAAATCTCAAAACAATGAATTACAATCTGAATAGTCCCGAAGGACAAAAACCCGCCAAAGGCTCTACTTTCATGGCCCTCAAAAACCTGGTGGGGCTCATGTCCGGAGAACGGAAAAAATTGCTCCTGTCCTTCATCGCTATATTGATCAATTCCGCGCTCAACCTGATCGGTCCCCTGATCATAGGTTATACCATTGACAAGTATGTGCAGCATAAGGATTTTAATGGCGTATTGCACAACGCCGGCTTGTTGTTGTGTATCTATGCCGCAGCCTTTGCCACCAGGTACTATCAGACGAGACTGATGGGCGGTTATGGCCAACGCGTATTATTTACCCTCCGCAATTCCATATTCTTAAAATTACAGGAGCTTCCGGTAGCATTTTTTAACCAGAACAAGGCCGGAGACCTGATCTCGAGGGTGAATAACGATACGGACAAATTAAACCAGTTCTTTTCCCAATCCCTCATGCAATTCGTCTCCAGCATCTTCATCATGACGGGCGCTGGTATTTTCCTGCTAAGTATTAATCTCCGCCTGGGCGCAGCAGCCCTGATCCCTGCCCTTGTAGTATGGATCTTCACCAAACTCGTATCCCCCTGGGTCAAGCGGAAGAACGCGATGAACATGCAAAGCGCGGGCGGCCTGAGTGCGGAAATACAGGAAAGTCTGAACAACTTCAAGGTCATCATCGCTTTCAATCGCAGAGATTATTTCAGGAGACGATTTGATGAGGCCAACAAGAAGAATTATTCCACTGCCATTAGTGCGGGACTTGCGAATAATATCTTCATGCCGGTCAATGGACTTTCTTCCAACCTGGGTCAGCTGATCGTCCTGGCCTTTGGTATTTACCTCATTTCAACCGGCCATTTTACAATCGGCCTGCTCATCAGTTTCCTTTCTTACGCTTCCAATTTCTATGGCCCTCTCCAGCAACTGGCAGCCCTATGGGCCAATTTTCAGGTAGCCCTGGCCGGTTGGGACCGGATCTCCCGGATCCTGTCGCTGGAATCGAACCTGATGACCTTGTCCGCCGGTGGTCCATCGATGCGGACAACCGGCGCTTCCGAGGGGTCATACAATGGTCAGGGTACGGACAACCGGCAGGACACCTTACTGGAATTCAAAAAAGTATCTTTCAGCTATCCGGATGGCAAAGAAGTACTACATCAAAATAGCTTTCGGATGGAGAAAGGCAAGACCTACGCCCTGGTCGGACCTACGGGAGGAGGCAAAACGACTACCGCCTACCTGATCGCCCGCCTGTATGACCCTACCGAAGGCGAGGTATTGCTGAATGGCAGGGATATCCGGTCTTATACCCCGGAAGAAAAGGCAAGACGGATCGGCTTTATTCTGCAGGAACCCTTCCTGTTTTCGGGAACCGTGAAAGAGAATATCCTGTATGGCAATGAGCAATATAAAGACCTCTCCAGCAAAGAACTGGCTGCCGTGATCCATCAGGCCAACCTGGAAACCCTCCTTTCGAGGTTTGACACGGGGCTGGATACGCCTGTAGTTTCCGGTGGCGACGGCATCAGCCTGGGACAGAAACA
>PLXD01000072.1 GCA_003151295.1 Chitinophagaceae bacterium
GGAGACCGGAGTTCCGGGACCTTTAGGGCCGATCGCGACGTTATCCTCCCGCACCCGTTCTTCCCATCCACGAACCAGCTTGAGCGCATTCCAGAGTTTGTTGTTGAAATTCCGGCCTTGTTCCAATGCGGCTTCATCGAAGAGCAGGTCGTTGCCGGCGGGAGAAGCAATCATTATGCCGAAGCGAACCGCATCGGCGCCGTATTTGTCGATCAGCTGCAGCAAGTCCGGAGAATTATTGAGCTGCTTGCTCATTTTCCTTCCCAGCTTGTCCCGGACCATGCCTGTGAAATAGACATCCCTGAAAGGGATCCTTTTTTCCACCGGCAGGTCTTCGCCGAATGCATACATACCGGCCATGATCATGCGTGCCACCCAGAAGAAAATAATATCCTGGCCCGTCACCAGCACGGAAGTAGGGTAGTAGTAGTCGATGTCGGCATTGCCGGGCCGGGTGATCCCTTTAAATACTTCGATAGGCCATAGCCAGGAAGAGAACCAGGTATCCAGCACGTCTTCATCCTGCGTCAGCTTTGCGCCCGCTATTCCGAACCTGGCCTCATATGATTTTTTTGCCTTTTCCTCATTTTCAGCGACCACGAAATTCCCCTTCTCGTCATACCAGGCGGGAATTTGCTGCCCCCACCAAAGCTGGCGGGAGATGCACCAATCCTTTACATTCTCCAGCCAATATTTATAGGTGGCCATGAATTTATCGCCGGGATGGATCCGGATATGACCTTCCGTAACCGCCTTCAGGGCAGGTTCGGCCAGCTCTTTCATTTTTACGAACCATTGGGTGGAGATCCTGGGCTCTACGACGGCATTGGTACGCTGAGAGAAGCCCAGCCGGGTAGGGTATTCCTCTTCCTTTATTAACCGCCCTTCGAGCCTCAATGCTGCGACGGCCTGTTTTCGGGCCTCGAAACGGTCGAGTCCTACGAATACTTCCGCTGCACTGCTCAGGGTGCCATCCTCATTCAGGGTGTCGATGATAGGCAGGCCGTGTTTGAGTCCCAGGTTATAGTCATTGATATCATGGGCCGGAGTCACTTTTAAGGCTCCGGTACCAAAAGCAGGATCGACATATTCATCGAAAATGAACGGGACTTTGCGGTTCACCAGGGGCACGATGGCAAATTTACCCCGCAGGTGCAGGTATCTTTCGTCCGTAGGGTTTACGCAAATAGCCGTATCGCCCATAATGGTCTCCGGCCTTTGGGTGGCAATGACGATGCCCTCCGGATCGGTTCCACCAGCTGTATGCGCAGGCAGCGGAGCAGGTATATAATCGCTGCCGTCTTCATTGACCACTTTGTACCTTATATAATACAGTTTACCCTGCAGATCCCTGTATTCTACTTCTTCATCGCTCAGTGCCGTCCGGGCCTGCGGATCCCAGTTGATCATGCGGGCGCCCCGGTAGATCAACCCTTTGTTATAAAGGTCTTCGAATACTTTCAGGACGGCCGTATAGTAATCCGGGTCCATGGTAAAAGAGACCCGGTCCCAGTCGACGCTGCAGCCCAGCTTCTTTATCTGGTTGTAGATGATGCCCCCATATTTATCCTTCCATTCGTAGGCATATTCCATGAATGCCGGGCGGGAAAGGCTGTTCTTATCGATGCCCCTTTCCCTAAGCATCCCAACCACCTTCGCTTCCGTTGCAATAGAAGCGTGGTCGCTGCCGGGTACCCAGCAGGCATTAAAACCACTCATGCGGGCCTTACGCACGAGGATATCCTGTACCGTCTCGTTCAAGGTATGTCCCATATGAAGGACCCCGGTCACATTGGGAGGAGGTATCACCACCGTGAAGGCCGGTCTGGTGTCCGGTTTGCTGCTGAAATAAAGCTTGTCCAGCCAATGTTCATACCATTTGTCTTCTACCGTGGCGGGATCGTAGTTCTTGCTCAATTCTATGGTCATACTGCTTGATTCTGTTCTTATTGAAATGGGAGTGCAAAGGTAAGAATTGTCCTTGAAGGAAGGGTAGGTCCGGAGGGACAGGCATAAAAAAAGTTCCCCCCGCTTTGCGGGAGGAACTTACAAAATCATCACTGCCTGTTATGTTAAAGGTATAAAGTAGATTTACTCCATTCAGATAATGTATGGTTGTTAACAAATCAGGATTCCTTTCTGTGTAAAGGGCAACTCCTTTTGGCAATCGTTCAACCAACGGTTAAACCGTGGATCAACCATTACCAGTACTGGTAAAGAAAATATAAGAAAGAAGCATTACCAGTGTTAGGAAGCCGATTGCGAGCAATGCTGTCCTTGCATTTTCGCCGAGATGAATGCTGTTAAGGATTTTTTTCATAACGAAACTTTTAGGGTGAAACCATGTTGGTGATAAAACAATGTTGATTAAAAATGGAATTCACAAGGATCGGATAATCAACAATTATTATTGGGTTTCTCTTACGATTTTGGGCTGGGTGCCTGTCTGAAACTTAGTCCTAATAGCCGCAGTTATAACTCTCCACTTAAGAAATTGTTGTTACAAATATAATATTTTTTCCCTATTTCAAACAAAATTTTTCAGGGGATTCCAGGGGAAAAGTATGCCCTAGCGCCGGATCCGGCCTAAAAAGGGGCTGAAGAGGGCTTAAATCCGGGCGGGGGTCCGGACCGGAATAAAAAAACTCCAGTGCAAAGCAGGCTGGAGTCTTAAAGTGATTTGGGGATGGATGTCAGTTAGACATCGTGAACACATAAGCAAACGACATAATTGCGCAGAAGTACAGGACGGCCGTAATGACGGTCAAAATTGTACTTTCTTTCGCACTAAAAGAGTGCATTTTTTCCATGAGACTGGATTTAAGGGTTAAAAAATACAGGGACGGATAAATGGTCACGTTTTCAAAATGGTAGGGAGTCTGGATTGACCGATCTTTATTTTACCTTTACAAAAAGCAGGAAGGTCAGGAATGTACGCGATAGTCGATATAGAAACTACCGGCGGTTATGCAGCCAATAACGCCATAACAGAAGTCGCTATTGTGCTTCACGACGGAAAACGGGAATGCAAGCGCTTTGNNGGATGAAATGGTGGCCGATGCGCCCTATTTTAACGAGATCGCCCCCCATCTCTTTGAATGGCTCCGGGGAGCCGTTTTCGTGGCTCATAATGTCAATTTCGATTATTCCTTTTTAAAGCACCAATTCAGCGCTTGCGGGCTGGAACTGGACTCGAAGAAGCTCTGTACGGTCCGCCTGAGCCGGAAAGTCTTTCCGGGCTCACCCGGCTATAGTCTTGGAAAGATTTGCAATTACCTGGATCTACCGGTATCCAACCGGCATAGGGCAGGGGGAGATGCCGACGCCACCGTGCTTTTGTTTGAAAAAATATTGCAGCAGGATGGACTGTCCGTGATGGAATCCATGCTCAAAGGAAAGAACCAGGAGCAATACCTGCCCGCCAATCTTCCTTCCGGGCAATTGGACCGGTTGCCTCCTTCCCCGGGCGTCTATTACTTACATGACGGGAAGGGAAAAGTCATTTATGTAGGCAAGGCAAAAAACCTCCGCAAAAGGGTAGCCAGCCATTTTTCCAACAACAAGGCGGGACGGCAGAAGCAGGAATTC
>PLXD01000662.1 GCA_003151295.1 Chitinophagaceae bacterium
TCCGTCGTGTTGTGCCTGCGTTCGTCTAACGCGCATCCGATGCCTTCCGTGAGACGCTTCCTCATAGAGCTGATGAACCGGGACCTGCACTATCCGGTCATCCTCGCCGTGAGAAGCGGGGACAGCAGTATCGATGAACAATTGATCCATTTCTCCGTCGACGCCGGCGCCTTATTGTTGGATGGCATGGGCGACGGGGTCTGGCTGATGAACGATCCTTCCCGCATCGTCAATAGCAGGGTGAGCGGGCGCACCTACCTGGAAGCAAAGAACAACCGCCAGTTCCTGAACAATACTTCGTTTTCGATCCTGCAGGCTGCCAGGACCCGTATATCCAAAACGGAATATATATCCTNNGCGTTAGAATAGCCTTGATGGCGTGAGGCTCTAGGATGGCCGAAGGGCGTCAAAATCGCCATCATGGGTTGTATCGTCAATGGCCCCGGCGAAATGGCGGATGCAGATTTCGGGTATGTAGGCAGCGGACCCGGCAAGATCACCCTGTATAAAGGCAAAGAGATCGTAAAACGGGGCGTAGACAGCGCCATCGCCCTGGAAGAGCTGATCGGTTTGCTAAAGCAGAGCGATGCCTGGATAGAGCCTGCTATAGAGCCCGTTAACAAGGTTTCCATTACATTGCAAGATAAATAATCCCATATATGAGCTTTTCCATTTATCGTTCTTCCGGGGATGGGCTATCGCAGTGGGTACTAAAAGATGAAAAGGCGGGTACCGAAGTATCCGTATTGCCCGGATTCGGTGCTTTGATGCATGCTTTTCGGGTACCCCTCGGAGAGGAGTCCTTTAACGTGATCGACAATTATAAGGATCTGCCCGAGTTGCAAAAGGAGCTGGCCACCTCTTTCAAAGGACCTAAACTCTCTCCTTTTCCCTGCCGCATCGCAGATAGCCGGTATCACTTTGCGGGGAAGGAGTATTCATTCACCAACGGTTCCACGGGACACCTGGCCCTTCATGGGCTCGTATACAACAAGCCGTTTACCGTGACCGGAGAAAAAGCCGATGACAATAAGGCCGTCCTGACCCTGGAATATATTTACCGGAAAGAAGATCCGGGCTATCCCCATGACTTTCGCTGTGAAGTGGTCTATACGCTGGAGAAAGATAATCGGTTAACCGTCAGGACCCTTGTTACCAACCTGGGTGGGGCCGAGATGCCCCTCGCAGACGGCTGGCATCCGTATTTCTGCCTGGGAGGATCCGTGAACGACTGGGTGATGCAGTTCCATGCGAATACCATGCTTGAGTTCAGCGAGAAATTGATCCCGACGGGGGCACTCCTGCCCTACACCGTTTTTAAAACGCCGCGTCAGATCATGGACAGTCAACTCGATAATTGCTTTGTCCTGGAAACCGATTGGCAGATGCTGGCTGACGGAAAGACCGCAGCCTGTGAGATCGTTAATCCGGGCAACGGTCTGCGCATTTCTTTCTTTCCCGACTCATCCTATCCCTATCTCCAAATCTATATTCCGCCCGGACGGCAGAGCATTGCCATTGAGAACCTGAGCGGGGCGCCGGATTGTTTTAATAATAAAATGGGCCTCCTGCGCCTGGGCGCCGGGCATTCACAAACTTTTACCGTCAATTATAAGGTTAGCGTGGGGTAAAAAATTAACTTGCGTTGAATCGTTTCATAACGTTTGTTATTGAATCCATTCGTAACGTTTGCCATCAAATCGTTTCATCGTATTTAAAATATCGTAAAATGAAGTTTTGTAAGATCCTGGCGACTGTATTTCTGGCCCTGAGTTTCACCGGATGCCTCGATATCGATGAGAACATCGAGGTCAAAAAAGACGGATCCGGCAGCTATAACATGAAAATAGACATGAGTCAAATGGTAGAAATGCTGCAGACCTATGTCGGGCGGGATGAGCTGGCTAAAAAAGGGATGGAGAAGATGGACACGACCATCTATATGAAGAATATCGTGGATACCCTCAGCGGAATGACCCCGGAGAAAAAAGCCTTGCTTCGCCCGGGCAGCGTGCATGTGAAAGTCAACCTGGATGAGAAANNAGGAAAACCTCCAGAAACTGTATACTTCGATGAGTGATGGTTCGCTTGGGACCACCCAACTCTTAAAAGGAATCGCGCCGTTGGGGCCCGATGAAATGCAGGGCGCGGGCGGCAGCGGATCGGGAAGCGATATTAACCAGTTCAACGGTATTTATGATTTTACCTGCCACGATGGTTTTATCAGCAAAAAGGTCAACCTGGACAAATGGAAGGAGCTGCAGAATAACGCACAGCTCGACCAGCTGAAGGAAGCCGGCAAGATGGGCATCGAGATCCTTTTTACCACTACGATCAAACTGCCCCGGCCGGTAAAAAAAGTAGACAATCCCCTGGCCAAATTGTCCGAAGATAAAATGGTGGTGATGATCCGTTATAATCTCATCGACATTTTCGATCACCCCGAACAATTCGGCTTCAATATAGAATACTAACTTTGATTTTAACAGCGTATTAATCGGGTTATAGTTATGGAGACAGATTTCCTCGTGATCGGATCCGGCATTGCCGGTTTGAGCTATGCGTTAAAAGTGTCACAGCACCATCCGGATAAAAAAGTAGTGGTCATTACCAAGACGAGGGTCGATGAGACCAATACCAAGTATGCACAGGGGGGGATTGCCGGGGTGACGGACCTGGAGAACGATAGTTTCGATAAGCATATCCAGGATACCCTGGTCGCAGGAGATGGCCTTTGCAATCCCCTGACCGTAGAGATCGTCGTGAAAGAAGGGCCTGCGAGGATACAGGAGATCATCGACTGGGGTACTCGATTCGATAAAGATGCGGATGGGGATTTTAAATTGGGCAGGGAAGGCGGTCATTCCGAATTTCGTATCCTTCACCACAAGGATGTTACCGGTAAGGAAATAGAAAGAGCCCTGCTGGAAGCCGTCTCGTGCCAAAAGAACATAGAGATCATCAAACATTGTTTTGTGCTTGACCTCATCACGCAGCATCACCTGGGTTACCTGGTCACCAAATCCACACCGGATATCGAATGCTATGGGGTCTATGCGCTAAACCTGCATACCAATAAGATCGAAAAGATCCTTTCCCGGATCACCCTGCTCGCGACCGGGGGCAACGGACAGGCCTACCGCACGACCACCAATCCCAGGATCGCCACGGGCGATGGGGTAGCTGAGGTCTATCGTGCCAAAGGCCGTATTGAAAATATGGAGTTTATCCAGTTTCATCCGACAGCTCTTTTTCAACCGGGCGTCAGCCCTTCCTTCCTGATCACCGAGGCGGTGCGGGGCGA
>PLXD01000149.1 GCA_003151295.1 Chitinophagaceae bacterium
CGGAGGTTGCACCGGTCTTGTAATCGTAGCTGTGGATAGTATTTTCATGGCTATACCAAAGCGTGCTATCGGCAGCCAGGAACACAAAATTGTTAAAAGGGGTCTTTACAGGCAATAGGGCAGGATGCCTATCCGTCCCCCCGAGGGGATACCCGTTGCTGGTAAGGATACTCCCGTCAGGCAGTCCTACCTGGCTATAGCAGGAGTTTGATTGGCTTTCCGTACCCCGTTTGTTTTTAACGGGTAGCACCCTGTTCTTCCGGATGACGATAATGCCTTTTGAGGCTGTTCCCAGGAAAAGGACGCCTTTGTCTTCGATATACTTGGCAAAAGAGATCAATGCGTCCGTAGGGATGGACGTGCAGATAAGGGATGCCCTGATCTTTTCATTCTCGTAATAAAGCTGCCAGGCCCGGCTGCCGCCGATAAGGATAGGGTTTTTCATACCCATTTCCCAAAAAAGCTTCAGGTTCCCGCCGGGCCCGGCTTGTTCAAGAACGGGTTTCTCATTGGAAAAAACGATGGGTTTGACGCGGAGCGCGGAAGGGTCCGCGGAAGAGTCAAAGGGGGGAGGACATCGAGTGCATAGAACCGGTGAAGCCTGGTGTAGACGAATATCTTATTATCCACTCTTCCGGACTCGTTTTCGAAAGGTAATAATAGATGCCGTATTGTTTCAGCGCTTCCCCATATACTTCAGCCGGCTGCATGGAGAACACGAGGATACTCAGGTCGGGGTAAAGCCTTCTTATATTGGGTAATACTTCCAGGGTGTTCCCGTCCGTTAAGATAATATCCAGGATCAGGTGGGTATATATTTTTTTCATGAGCTCCTTCATGAGCTCATGACAGCTTGCCAGTTCGCGCACTCCATTATACCCCAGATGCAGTTGCAATAATAATTTAAGACCCTTTCGGATCATACTGTGATCATCGGCCAATAATATCTGCGGCTGTCTAAGCATTCGAGGATTTCGTGTATAACTGTTTACACTTATTGCCTTTCTTTAGTATAAGATTCAAGGTAAAAAAAGAAGTCCATGTAGAATTAGTTCTACAAAATTTTTTTCGGTAAGGGAGTAATATTGCTAATCATTCAGCCTGTTTTCCTTTGCTTTGCAATGACCCCATGCACAAGTACAAGCACACCTTATGCTATTATAACTCAGTAATTCATTGCTTTAACTATCTATTATGTCTGGTTTTCGATTGAAACTCAACGGATTGAAAAATATTGTGTGCTCGACATTCATGCAGGAATCTCTGCCTTTCGACACCTTTTTCGCCACAGAATATTTTTTTAACGGCGCCTGGGATCCCGTTGTCGTAAGGCCGATGCTCGTCGGGACTAATATGATATTCCTGGTGCAATTTTCGGGTGGCGAGGAATCGATGGCGCTGGTATACAATGAAAAAGACACATGGTCCGATATCGAAAAGGAATCGACCCGGCTGACTGAAGCCGTAGGAGCGGCCATCGAAAGCTATTATTCCACCTGTTACTCTCCCTGGTCGGATCTGCAGGCAAACGGGGAGCGGGATGGTTTATTGGGCGATCACCATCTCAATTAACCCCCGAACGATCCCTGAACGCCTTTTTAAAATAATATTGTACATATTCGCAAGGAATGGTATTTTCATTCGAAAGGCAGATACTTACCATGAAGGAGCGATATTATTCCCTGGATGTTTTTCGCGGTGCGACCGTCGCTTTCATGATATTGGTGAATAACCAGATGGGAGAGTCCTATGCTCCGCTGGATCATGCTCCCTGGCATGGCCTGACCCCGACGGACCTGGTCTTTCCATTCTTTCTTTTTGCGGTGGGTAATGCCCTGTCTTTTGTGGTCCCCGGTTTTCAGCAGTTGCCGCAGGGGGGTAGCTCTGTCTTTCTCAAAAAAGTGATCCGGCGTACGCTCCTTATATTCCTGATCGGGCTTTTTTTAAACTGGTCGCCCTTTTTACGGTGGGATCATGACAGCCTGGTTTGGAAGAAGTGGGAATGGCTGAACGATCAGGGAGTCTTGTCCGGTGTCCGGGTGATGAGCGTGCTGGGTCGCATAGCACTCTGCTATTTTTTTGCGTCGATGCTGGTATATTTCTGTAAGCCCGTGACTGCCTGCCTGATCGGCGTCCTGCTCTTATTGGCTTATTGGGCCCTCTGCGCCTGGTTGGGAGATCCCGCGGATCCCTACAGCCTTTCCGGATATTTCGGAACAGCCATCGATAAAGCCGTATTCGGCGCAGCGCATTTATACCATGGGGAAGGCGTGGCATTCGATCCCGAAGGACTTGCCAGTACGATCCCGGCCATCCTATCGGTCGTCATTGGATACTTCGCAGGCCGCTTCATACGTCAAAAAGGTAAAAATTTCGAAATGCTTTCCACCCTCTTTGCGGGAGGGTTGGGATTATTGTTCGTCGGATATTGCTGGAACNNTTCCTGTCAATAAAAAAATCTGGACAAGCAGCTTTACGGTCGTCAGCGCAGGATTTGCCATGGTAACGCTTGCCCTTTTCATATTCCTGATCGAATTTAAAGGAGGGAAGGGAGCCTGGAGTCGCTTCTTCGACGTTTTCGGAAAGAATCCCCTGTTTATTTTCGTATTGAGCGGCCTTGTTCCCAGGTTCTCAGGGTTATTACGAATTCCGGATGGCGGTGATGGGGCAGGCAGGACCTTATACCGCACCCCTTTTTCCTGGATCTATGAACACGTAGCTAAGCCTGCCGCATTTCATCAGGAGAAAATGGCCAGCCTGCTATTTGCCCTTGGCATCGTCTTATTTTACTGGTTGATCGGCTGGCTGCTCGATCGCAGGAAAATATATATTAAAGTATAGGCTGCCTGGGGATCAGACCCGCGGGTCATAAAAGTTTCAGCAGTTCGTTCCGTGCCCGATCATATTCATCCCCTTTCTCCGACCAGGGAACGGGGGCATCCATCGGAACCTCGCTCATCGCCCTGGGAACGACCCTTTCGATAATCTGCAGGACTCTTTCGCGGCCGGCCTTCCTTTCCGCCATTTCCATGATCAGGGCATCCTGTTGCCCGCGCCGGATATTTTTTAGCCTGATGGAAGGAAGGAGGCTGTTTAATCCCCTGTCTTCATCCGGATAGAAAGGCATGTGGCCTGGGTAAAAGAGTATTCCATCGCCATTCCCGTATTGCAATGAATCATTGATAAAGGTGAGGGGGTTCGAAAAGACTTCCTGGTGAAGGTGTCTTTTCGGACCCTGCCCGTTGTGTGTCCAATGGGTGCTCTGCCAGAGATACCAGGTGCGGAGATCGTATTTATACATGATCCAGCCATTTACCCGGTAATCGATGGCGGCGCCTTCCAATATGACTGAGCCATACCGGGGACGGTTACCGTTGTAGAACCAATGATCGCCCCCACGGCTGCGGATACCCTGGAGCTCGTTTAACGGAACGCCGTCGTATCCCGCCCAGATGGTTATATCCCCTAACGAGTCCTTCAGGTAGCTTTTGGTCGTAAATATGGGTAAAGAACTTCCGGGGCCCTTATCGGATTTTACCCAGCCGACCCTCTCTTTTACCCAGTTATATCTATTCGTGTTCGCTGGCTCATCCGTGATATACCAGAAATGTTTCGTTCCCGGCGCATTCTTTTGGAACCAGTCCACCCACAGATCGGCCTGTTGATGCACCGTAGCCCGGTCCTTTCCCATTACCGGAGATCCATACACGCCGATCGGGAAGAGCTTTTCCCCTATTCCCTCACCGTTGCCGTGATAGCCATTGGCCGTCGTGAAAGCGCTGCCATCCAGATAAGGTTTGTATTTATCCAGCTCCTCCTGCCGGAAAGGGGTCGTATTCACATCGAACCCCCCGGCCATGTCTATCCTATGCCGGTGGGCCTCGAATTTCAGCATTTTCTCTACCTCTTTCGGAGGCATGCCGGGGAAGTATTCATCGATATCCGAAGAGAATGCCCATACCGTGCGGCTATTGCTGTCGGGCAGGTATTGAGGCAATAGGGTTATTTCCAGTGGAATCTCCACGAAGATCCTGCCTCCCTGCAGCACCTGCACTTTCCCGCTATACGATCCGGGTGGAAAGTCCTTCCTGTTCCGCGGAAGGTGGATGTCGATCCAGAATCCCTGGTTGCGGAAGGATCCGTTTTCCGGACTCCGCTCATCGGCATTAAAGGCTATATCCACGGGGAAGCCGCCGCGTCCTGGGGTGGCATTTGAAGGAATCAGGGCATCGGGTATCCAGCCGCTCATCTTCTTAGGCCGTGCTGCCGCAGAACCGTAATACCAGTTGGGTGGGGTAGAATCCTTAACGTGTAAATAATGTTCGGTAAAGACCTCAATGGTCCCGTCAGGGCCGTATTTCAGGGTATTGGCCCCGATAGACCTGTTCGATACCCGGTTGACAGGCGCCCGGACTTCTACTTCGATGGCTTTGGCGCCTTCAACTCCTATTTCTGTTATTACCTGGAATGCCATCACCTCATTATAAAGACCTTTGAGGTGGATCGTCTGTCCATCCCAGGTAAAATTACCGTTCCTGTCCGGGTGTGCTTCGTCGTCCTGGAATACTTTTTCCCCGTCTCCGAGCGCCCACACTCTCTTTATTTGCGCCAGTCCGCCGATCGTTGTAAAGAGAAAGAGGCAGCATAGTAATATCGAAAGGGATCGGGGTTGAAACTTCAGGATTTTGGATCGAAGATTCTTAATGGTCGAACGACTGGATTGGCGCATATATGAGTTTATGGTGTATGCCTTATTTTCCGTAGAGCCCGGTTTTGTTCAAATCGATAATTGACTTGTGCCAACGGATCACATTCGTCAGCAGCATGGCTCCGTCTACCTGGGGGTTGGTATTTTCGTGCTGGAAATCATTGCAGACCATCGCCGCTTCATCACTGCAAATGAAATTTAGGGTTCGGATTATTTTTCGGATTCGTAGATGTACGATAAAAATTGAGTGGTTTTGCTCTAGGCCGCTATGCCTGCATCCCCTAAATTTGCGCTATCCAATACCAATGAATTGACCGCATATCCAGAAAAACCAGCTTTTTGTTCCGTCCAACGAAAGCATTAAAGATTCAATTTCAATGAAAAGCCCCTGACTAATCTTGGGGGTTTTTTCGTTTCAGACCCTTCCCTGAACAAATGCCGCTCCCGGACCCTGTGCTCCTCCTGAAATCATTTAGCTACATCGATCTTCACTTTCTTGTTTTTGATTCTTTCGTTTTTAATGGATTGCAGGGTATTGCTGACCATCGATTTCCGTAGGGCCACGAAGGAGAAAAAATCTTTTACCTCGATCAGGCCGATGTCCTCTTTTTTTAACTGGCCCTTATTCGTCAAAAAGCCCACGATGTCGACCTTGTTGACTTTATCTTTTTTACCGGCTGCAATAAACAGGGTGGTCCATTTCGGTTTGTCGGGCAGGACGCTTGTTTCCGGCAATTCTATTTGTTCTACAGGAGGGGCGATATAAGAAGGCAATCTTTCTTCTGGCGATAAAATGAGGATGGCTGTTCCGCTGGCTTCCATCCGGGCGGTCCTTCCGTTGCGGTGGGTGAAGACTTCTTCCGAGGAAGGCAAATGGAAGTGAATAATATAGCGGATATTAGGGATATCCAGCCCTCTTGATGCCAGATCGGTCGTGACCAGCACATTGGAGGTGCCGTTCCTGAATTTACATAGCGCGGCGTCCCTTTCCTGCTGTTCCATGGCCCCATGGTAAAAGACGGAATAAATGCCTTTTTCCGCCAATAGGTTATGGGTGCGTTCCACAGACTCCCGGTGGTTGCAGAATATGATGGCGGACCGGTTTCCCAGGAAACAGATCAATCTGAATAGGGTATCCAGCTTATCCTTCTCCTGGCTCTTTACCATTTGAATGGCCAGGGCGGCAGGCTTATTACCGGATAAATAGTTAAGCATGATGGGATCCTCTTTCAAACCGAGGAATGCGGGGATTTCCGGGGCTTCTGTCGCCGAAGTGAGTATCCTCTTTTCGAGGGCGGGTAAGGAACCGATGACAAAAGACATCTCTTCCTGGAAACCCGATTCCAGCGATTTGTCGAATTCGTCCAGTACGAGGGTCCGGATGGCTTCCGGGTGGATATTGCCTCTGCGGAGATGATCCGCCAACCTGCCTGGCGTGCCGACGATCAGTGCAGGCGCCTGCAGCAAATTGTTCTCTTCCGTTTCCCGCAAATGGCCGCCGTAACAACAGGCGATTTTAAAACCGGTACCCATTGTTTTAAAGACTTTTTCAATCTGGAGGGCCAGCTCTCTCGAGGGGACGATGATCAATGCCTGGGTTTTCGGGTTCGTAGCATCGAGTGTTTGCAGGACAGGCAATAAAAACCCCAGGGTCTTTCCGGATCCGGTATCGGAGAGCAGGATGATATCATTCTCTTTTTCACTTGCTTCTATGGCCGCCGATTGCATTTCATTGAGCTTTTCGATTTTCAGATAGGAGAGTATTTGAGAGATGGAAGGAGGATCCTTTTGCATCCTGCAAAAATACGTGAGTTTACCCTAATTATTTTTAAATGCTTTTGTTCCTGCGAATTTGGCCGCACTGCCTAATTCCTCTTCAATCGCGATCTATCTCTGCACCGGCGACAAACCAGCTATTGCTTAAAATAGTACCCATGACTAGGCCTTTTTAGGCCCGGGTTTATAATATAATACACCCGCCTTTTCAATAGTCATCAATCCACCGCAAGCTGCTTTTTCCATCAAGGTGTCCACTACATCGACAAAAGCGTTTATTTTTTCTTCCTGGTCCACGATCTCTACGATAATAGGCAGGTCCTGCGAAATATCGATGAGCCTCGCCGTATGTACCCGGGATGAGGCGCCAAATGACATGATCCCCCTGATTATTGTGCAGCCGGCCAACCCGTTTTTCTTGGCGGCGTACAATATGGTCTCGTATAGCGGCTGGTGACCGATCTTGTCGTTCTCACCAATGAAAATTCGCAGCAGTTTTGAGTCGGCATTGAGTTCCATACTTTCCATTTTAAAATGATTTAATGAGGAATATTCCTAAATACACACCTACAATTCCCAGAACTACGCTACTTAGGGTGTATAAACCAAAATATAGAAAATCCGAGTTCCTCAGCAGGTTCACATTTTCATACGCAAAGGTTGAAAATGTCGTAAAACCACCGCAAAAGCCCGTAATAAGAAATAACCGCCATTCGGGAGATAAAAGATTACCTTTTTCAGATAACCCGTATAAAATGCCAATTAACAGGCATCCTGAAATATTAACGAGGAATGTCCCCATCGGGAAGACAAAGGGATAAAGTTTGTACAGGTAGATTTGTGAGCCATAACGGGAGATGCTGCCGATCGCGCCGCCTAAAGCTATAATGAATATTGCCTTCATAAATTTTTATTTACTTCGGATGCTAATGTCTTTTTATCTGTTTTAGTGGTCCCCCTTTGTATCGGGATTTACAAAAATATACCAGAATTCCATCGGTTTTATCCCTTCAGAAAATACGGGGATACATCCTCCGGTAACGGGGATTAGCCAGGGATTGCGGATGCTTTTTTTAAACTGACTTTTAAGCCGGTGTGCTGTTTCTGCAAATAAAAAGCTGGCTAACCCAAATGCCACTCCTCCAAGGATCACTTTGCCCAACAATAAAAGATCTATATGCAGCAGACCGCCGAAAAGGGCCACGGTATGAGAGGAGAAAAGGATCTGGTACTGTGTATGATGAATGCCCCAGGCGGTACACGTAATGTCTCCGATCACGGCCGCCACCAGGCAGGGTATCATCGCATCATATTGCAAACGGCCAATCGTTAATACTTCCATGGCGAAGATGGCTCCCGTTAAAGGCGTACCGAAAACAGCGCCAAAACCTGCAGCTATACCTGCCGTCAGAATGGTTCGCATATCCAGGTCTTTTAACCG
>PLXD01000536.1 GCA_003151295.1 Chitinophagaceae bacterium
GCCGACGACGAAAGCAACGGCAGATGCCTGTTATGCCCTTCTGTTAGGCGGCAGCAGTTGGCTGGCAACGAACCGGAAAGTGGAAATCCGGTTGGGCGACAAGACCGTGATTTCAGAAACCGCATCGGAGGCAGCAGGATCAACAATAGGATCTGCGACGGTATCCGGAGAGGCCGGAACCGGCTATTTTAAAAAGGTCTTTCCCGGGGATATCGTGAAACCCTCTATGGGAAATATTTCGGTGACGGTCTCCTCTCCTACCGGGGTAACCAGCAAAATCCCAATATCCGGCAATAACGCAAAAACTGGCAACACAACAAATGAGATCGCCTGGGGCGCCGTCTATTGGCAATATTTTGAAAACGCAGACAAAGTGACTCCTTCGGGAGGGATGGATCCGGGACAGGCCGCCATTCCCCTGAAGCTGACGAAGAAATTATTCGTTACCCGCAATACTGACCGAGGTCCCGTGCTGGCCCCTCTGGTGGACAATGCGGAACTCAAAGTGGGAGACAAAGTGACGGTACGGATCGAATTGCGGGCCGACCGCGAAATGGAATATGTGCACATGAAGGATATGCGCGCCTCCTGTATGGAGCCAGTGAATGTGTTAAGCGAATACAAGTGGCAGGACGGCGTGGGCTACTATGAAACGACCAAGGATGCAAGCACGAATTTCTTTTTTAACCGAATACCTCGCGGCGTATATGTATTCGGGTATTCCCTGTTCGTATCGCAGGCCGGCAATTTCAGCAATGGCATCACGACGATCCAGTGTATGTATGCGCCGGAATTCGGCTCGCACAGTGAGGGAAGCAGGGTCAGCGTGGTTGACGTTTTACCTGTAAAANNCACCTCGTGCCTGGTCAAAAAGCATTTAATCAAATGCATGTTCTATTAAAAGAGGCATTTTGATAAAACACATGTCCGGATAAATTTTCGAACCAATTCATATGCAGACAGATATTCTCATTGTAGGACAAGGCATTTGCGGCACCTTTCTCAGCCATTGGCTGGAGCAGGAGGGGCTCTCCTATATCGTGATCGATGAGCAGCGGCCTTCCACGGCTTCTAAAGCGGCGGCAGGCATCATCAACCCCGTGACGGGCCGACGCATTGTGAAGACCTGGATGATAGATGAACTCCTACCCTTTGCATTCGATGCTTACCGGCAGATGAACAAGGAACTGGGAATATCTTGTCTTTCGCTGACAGAGACGATCGAATTTTTCCCCACCGCCCAGATGAGGAATGCTTTTATGGAGCGATATGCAGCCCATCCACGAATCACTGATCCTGGGAAGAACACTATGAACGCAAAAAAAGCAGACGGAACAGAATTTTCGGGGATGCCACCGGATGGAGCGGAATACCTGGATGTTCCGGACACAGAAAACGCTTGGAACGATTGGTTCCGATATGATCTCGGATATGGCCGGATCAGCCCCTGCTGCCTGATCGATCTCAACAGCCTGTTGACTGCCGCAAGAAAAAAACTGAAGGACCGGGGCCAATTACTGGAAGAACGATTCGATCCTGCTGCACTGCATATATCGGGCGAATCCGCACAGGACAAGCTGGAACAAAGTGCCCTCGTCCGGTATAAAGACATACAAGCCAACAGGATCGTTTTCTGTGATGGAGCAGGAAGTTTTGAGAGCCCTTATTTCAGGAACCTCCCCTTTGCCCCGAATAAAGGGGAGGCGCTGATCGTGGAGATCGGGGGACTGCCATCGGGAAGCCTCATCTTCAAAAAAGGGATGGTGCTGGCGCCCTGGCGGGAAGGCCTCTACTGGCTGGGATCTTCCTATGAATGGTCGTTTACGGACGAGCAGCCTACGGAGGCTTTTCGAGCCAGAGCCGGAGCGGTCCTGAAGGAATGGCTGAAACTTCCCTTCGGGGTGGTGGACCATATTGCTTCGGTACGGCCGGCTACCCTCGAACGCAGGCCCTTTGTTGGATTTCTCCCGCTGCTTAAGCAGGTAGGCATCCTCAACGGAATGGGCACGAAGGGCTGCTCCCTGGCCCCGTATTTCGCCAGGCAATTAGCCGGTCACATTAAGACCGGGCGGCCCATACAACCGGACGTAGATGTGAAGAGATTTGCCAAAATCTTAGGTCGTTAATTCGAATCCAGTACAGCCCACACAGCCTTCCCGCCTTCGGCGGAGGGCTTTTTTGCTTGGAAGCTATGCAAGCTTGCTTGCCGAAGTGGAGCAGCGAAATTATCCCGCCTGAAATATTAGACGTCATCTCCCAAAAATATATTGTGCGAAAACCGATGAACGAGAGGATCAACACAGTTATCAAGGCCAACTTTGGTTTTGGCGATGTGAACAGTTGTATCGTTTTTAAAAATTACTATTAATAAAATATTATGGAAAAAGCACTGCTTTTGGAAGAACTGAAATCATTAATGGGCGAGTACATGCGTGACGAGGACAAAATTAAATTAACAACTATTACGGACGAAACCGATTTGTTCAATGATCTTAATATGGATTCCATCGATATGGTCGATGTTGTTATCAAAGTTGAGAATAAGTATGGCATTCAGATAAAAAGTGAAACCATATCGAAGCTCAACACGGTAGGTA
>PLXD01000207.1 GCA_003151295.1 Chitinophagaceae bacterium
GTCTCAGTCCCGGAACGGAGAAAAACAACACGATCATCAATAATCCTCCACCCACCAGGGGCGATACACCACTCGGAAAGGGCAAATAAAGGATTGAGACCTTACTCAATCGGACGACCCCGAGAATAAAACGGGTTATCCCGAAATAAATAATGAATAAATAATAAGAAAAGGCTACCGGATGCGGCAGCCTTTTCTTATTAACCTTACCCCGCCGGGACTCAGCCGTGTAAATGCCCCCGCTTCGCGGGGCTAATTTGCATCCTACGCAACTAAATCACTTATTAATTTGTTTAAAATCATCAATTTGATTGAATTAGATAATTTAACCGGCTGACCACTTAGTGCGTGCGGAGGGACAGAAAAATATCGTTACCTTGAGTAGTCGGAAACAAACTTATAATTCGCGTGTATGATAGGGTTTCATTTCACTAAATATGATCCCGGCAAGGAGGACAAATCCAAGTTTGACCAATTGCTGGATATATTCATGCAGCTTCTCGGCTTCACCAACGGAGAGGTAGGCGAAGCGCTGCAATGGATGAGCCAACTGGACAAAGAATATGAGCTGAGCGATGGAGAATACGGTATGGGGGATTTTATCGAAGACCTGAAAGAGAAAGGCTATATCGATGAGAATAAACAAACGGGTGAGATCTCTATCACTCCCAAGACCGAACAGGGTATCCGTAAGCGTTCGCTGGAAGAAATATTCGGCAAGCTGAAAAAGACCAAACCGGGCAATCACAATACCTATAAACCGGGACAGGGAGATGAATTGAATCCAGAAAGCCGTCCCTTCCGCTTTGGAGACCAGCTCGAACAGATCGATTTTACGGAATCGATCCGCAACGCCCAGATCAATCATGGCATCGAAAGCTTTTCCCTCCAGGAAGACGACCTGAAGATCCGGGAAACGGATTTCAAATCGCAGACTTCCACGGTGCTGATGATAGACATTTCCCATTCGATGATCCTCTATGGCGAAGACCGCATCACGCCGGCGAAGAAGGTGGCGATGGCCCTCAGCGAGCTCATTACCACCAAATACCCGAAGGATACCCTGGACATCGTCGTTTTCGGGAATGATGCGTGGCCTGTGGAGATCAAAGACCTTCCCTATTTACAGGTAGGCCCTTATCATACGAATACGGTGGCGGGGCTGGAACTGGCCATGGATATCCTGCGGCGGCGGAGGAATTCGAATAAGCAGATCTTTATGATCACGGACGGCAAGCCCACCTGTCTGAAGATTGGCAGACGATATTACAAGAACAGTTTCGGTTTGGACCGGAAGATAACGAGCCGTTGCCTGAACCTGGCGGCCCAATGTAAAAAACTGAAGATCCCGATCACCACCTTCATGATTGCAAGCGACCCCTATCTTCAACGTTTCGTAAACGAATTCACGGAAACGAATAACGGCAAGGCTTTTTTTGCCTCTCTCGATCGCCTGGGGGCCTTTATCTTCCGCGACTTCGAAAGCGGAAAGCGCAAAACGGTGTATTAAAAATTATAGCTTTAAGCTGCAAGCTACAAGCTATAAACCGCCATATGTATTTATCTTAACCATTAAAATATCTAGCTTGATGCTTGCAGCTTAAAGCTTGTAGCTCAGAACATGGACATAACAAAAATCAAAACGCTGGGGGAATTGAAGAAAGCCGGTTATAAACACCGGTCCGTGAAAGAAGAGATCCGGGAGAACCTGGTCAGGAAACTGGAGAATAAAGAGCCCACTTTTGCGGGGATCATCGGCTATGAAGATTCCGTCATTCCCGACACGGAAAGAGCCTTGTTATCCCGTCACAATATTTTATTCCTGGGGCTTCGCGGGCAAGCCAAAACCCGTATGGCCCGGCAGATGGTGGAATTGCTGGACGAACACATCCCGTTCATCGCAGGCAGCGAGGTCAATGACGACCCCCTGAAGCCGATCTCCAAATATGCGCGTGACCTCCTGGCCGCAAAAGGCGATGCCACACCCATCGGCTGGCTGCACCGCAGCGAACGCTATGGAGAGAAACTAGCCACCCCCGATGTGAGCGTCGCCGACCTGATCGGGGATATCGATCCCATCAAGGCTGCCAACCTCCGCCTCAACTTCGCCGACGAACAGGTGATCCATTTCGGCATCATCCCGAAAAGCAACCGCGGGATCTTCGTCATCAACGAGATTCCCGATCTGCAGGCACGCATACAGGTATCCCTCTTCAATATCCTGGAAGAAGGAGACATCCAGATCCGCGGATTTAAGCTGAGAATGCCCCTGGATATCCTCTTCGTTTTCACGGCTAACCCCGAAGACTATACGAATCGCGGCTCAATCGTGACCCCTCTCAAGGACCGCATCGAAAGCCAGATNNAGTCTCCGCCCGCCTCACCATTGCAGCTTATGAAAATGCCGTCAGCGCCGCCGAACGCAGGGCTATCCTGAATAAGGAAAAGGAGACCCAGGTTTGGATGAGCGACCTGATCGGTATCGTCCCCTCCATCACCGGCAAGATCGAATTGGTCTATGAAGGCGAACAGGAAGGCCCCTACCAGGTAGCCTTTAACCTGCTGGAAAAAGCATTCCGCAGCCAGTTCATCAACTATTTCCCCAATCCCGACCAGCTGAAAAAACGCAAGGGAGGTGAGGCCAAGGAAGAAAACCCATTCAAATCCATCATCCACTGGTTCGATAAAGGCAACCAGCTGAATCTCTTCTTTAACACCAAAGACGAGGAAAAGATCCAGCAACTATACAAGGTAGACGGACTGCATGCCCTCGTCAAGAAATATTTCAAGCTCGCCAACGAGAAAGAAGCGGCCCTGCTGATGGAATTTGTGCTGCATGGGCTGGCAGCCTATTCGCTGATCAGCAAGAAAGTCGTGGAAGGCAGGATCGAGTTCAAGGACCTGATCGGATCCATGGTCAACCTGGGATCGACCGGAGGCGCCTACAGCGGCGAAGATGACCTGGAAAGTGATGATTTTAATTAGATTAGATTATATTCACCTCCCTCTCCAGTTCCACGCCGAACTTCGCTTTCACGCTCTGCAGGATCTCCGTGCTGAGATCATAGATCTCACTCCCGGTGGCGTGTCCATAATTGACCAATACGAGCGCCTGGGAAGCATGACAGCCGGCATCGCCGCGGCGGAACCCCTTCCAGCCGCATTGCTCGATCAGCCAACCCGCTGCCAGCTTCACCTTTACGGAGTCGGCCGGATCACCCACCGGGTAGCCGACGATCGCAGGGAAAGCCTCCCGGAGCCTGGCAAAAACATCCCCGGCGACCTCGGGATTTTTAAAGAAACTGCCTGCATTCCCTACAACGGCAGGATCGGGAAGCTTGGAAGAGCGGATATTGATCACCGCCTGCGAAATCGCGCGAATGCTCAGCTCCTGTACGCCCATCTTGTCCAGCTCCTCGCGGATAGCGCCATAGCGGGTGTTGAATACAGGTCTTTTGTGCAGGCGGAACAGGACACTTAGGATCACGAATTCCCCACGGTACTTCTTCTTAAACACACTTTCCCGGTAACCGAACGCACAATCGTTAAGGCTGAAGGTATAGACTTTTCTCTCCCGGATATGGTAGGCTTCCAGCTCGCAGAACACTTCCCGGATCTCCACCCCATAGGCGCCGATATTCTGCATGGGACCGGCCCCTACGCTGCCCGGTATCAGGGAAAGATTCTCCACCCCCGCCCAATCCCGGTCCAGGCAATACAATACAAACCGGNNTCCTCCGCGACCTGTTCGATGCCGGCGATCTCGTTTTTCAGCACCAGCCCGTCAAAATCACCTGTAAAAAGGATATTGCTTCCTCCCCCCAGGATCAGCAGCGGTCCGGGCGAAAATTCCGCCAACTCCCCCAACTCCTCCTGCAGCGCAAAGGAAGAGAAGTATTTAGCTTTTACATTTATATTAAATGAGTTATAAGGCTGCAGGGATACATTTTCTTTTGTTTTCATGATCTGTTTTTCCTGAAATAATTATTCAAATTTACATGATTCCTGAAGATCGTATATCTCCTGCGAATAAAGCAATTTCCCGATAGTGCA
>PLXD01000343.1 GCA_003151295.1 Chitinophagaceae bacterium
CACCATCAATGCGCTTGCCCCCGCTGTCATCCGGACGGCCCTGGTGGAGGCGATGCCGGAGCAGCAGGTGAAATATATGACGGACAAGATACCGATGAAACGATGCGGGACCCTGGAAGAAGCAGCCGGCCTTGCCGCTTATATTGTCTCCCAGCAAAATAGTTTTACCACCGGCTTCTGCTATGACCTGTCCGGCGGAAGAGCGACCTATTAAACTTATTGTTTACCGTTAAAATGAAACCAAATGCAACAAGACCAGTTTCCGAAAGATATCCCGGCAGGAGTGGTCGGCCTGGGATTAATGGGGTGTAGTATCACGACCTGTCTTCTGATGGCCGGGCATCCTGTGATAGCCGTTGCCGCTATTCCTGCCGATATGCTGCAAGCAGAACGCCGGATCAGGGATCATCTGCAACGGTCCTGGCAGGAGGGGCTCGTTGAGGAAGGTCCGGAAAAATACCTGGCAAATCTCCGGATCACGGAAGACTATGCCGCCCTTTCAAATTGTGCGCTGGTGATTGAGTGTACCCTGGAGAGCATAGACATCAAGCGTTCCGTTTACGAAAAGATCGAGGATGTGATCAGCCCGGAAGCCATCCTCACCAGTAATACTTCCGCTATTCCTATCAGCATCCTGCAACAGCAGACCCGTTATCCCGGTCGTTTCTTCGGTCTGCATTGGGCTGAACCCTCCCATACTACCCGGTTCCTGGAAGTGATCTGCGGAGAGCAGAGTGAAATCGCGAAAGGGGAATACCTGTATAAGATATCGCACGGATGGGGTAAGGAACCGACCCTGGTGCGCAAGGACATCAGGGGCTTCATTACCAACAGGCTGATGTATGCGATGTACAGGGAGGCTTTCTTCCTGGTAGAGAATGGATATGCGACCGTGGAAGACGTAGACCGGGCCTGCCGCAACAACGCCGGATATTGGATGACCCTGATGGGAGTCTTCCGGTGGATGGACCTGACGGGAGTGGCCGCTTACCATACGGTCATGAAAGACTTGTTCCCCACGCTCAGCAATGAGACCGGAGTGCCCCNNTTTACGGCCTTCAGCTATGAGATCCGGGAACTGGCCCTGCGGTATCCGGCCGATATCGTGAAAAAGAAACTGGCCGCTAAAGAGGCAGGCGATCCGGTTTTGACAACTAATCCCGTTAAGACAACCGATTCCATCATTACAACCGATCCGTTATGAATCCTTTTATAATCGATGCGCACCTCGATCTGGCAATGAATGCGATGGAATGGAACAGGGACCTCCGCCTTTCCGTACAACAGATCCGTGAACGCGAAAAAGGCATGGAGGACAAGCTGGACCGGGGTAAGGGGGTTGTATCCCTTCCTGACTTGCGTCGCGGAAAGATCGGGCTGGTGGTCGCCACACAGATCGCAAGATATGTCGACGTGAACTNNAACAGCAGCCTTCCGGGCTGGCATTCCCCGCAGCAGGCATGGGCGCAGACCCAGGGGCAATTGGCCTGGTACCAGGCTATGGAATATGCGGGAGAAATGATACAGATTGCCGGCCGGCAGGCCCTGGAAGATCATATCCGGTTATGGATGGACGACTCCTCACCTGACGAGGGCAAGCCGGTCGGATATATCCTGAGCCTCGAAGGGGCCGATTCCCTGGTCGATATTTCCTACCTGGAGAAGGCTTATCGCTATGGGCTCCGGGCATTGGGTCCTGCGCATTACGGACCCGGCCGTTACGCTCCGGGCACCGGTCTGGCAGGACCGCTGACCTCGGCGGGGAAAGAGCTCCTCCAGGAAATGGATCGCCTGGGGATGATCCTGGATGTTACCCATCTTACCGACGAAGGTTTCTGGCAGGCGATGGACCTGTATAAAGGCCCGGTATGGGCCAGTCATCATAACTGCCGGGCATTGGTTCACCACCAACGGCAACTGAACGACGATCAGTTGAGGGCCCTGATCGAAAGGGGGGCAGTGATCGGTGGCGTGCTGGATGCATGGATGCTAACCAATGGCTGGGTGCGGGGAAGCTCCGATCCTGTAAAAGAGAATATCGGGTTGGAATCGTTGATCGGTCACTACGATCATATTTGTCAGTTAGCTGGTAACACCGATCATATCGCTATAGGCAGCGATCTGGACGGTATGTTCGGGAAAGAACAATGTCCTCATGACCTGGAGACCATCTCAGATCTTCAGCGCTTACAGGGAATGCTGACCGGACGGGGATATTCTTCCCGGGATATCGGGAATATCTTTCATGGCAACTGGCTGCGCTTTCTCCGGGTATCATGGAACTGAGTGTCAAATTACCTGTATCTTTAGAATATGCGCGTAAAGGCTATTCTAATGATGGGCATGCAATGCAAAAAAAGATTAGGGCAACAGCGATACCATTTATGCGGAGCAGGATGAAGAAGGTAAGTTGTTCCATTTTAAAGGTAAGGGAGAGACAAGAGCGTGTTGAGGTGACGGTTTCCTTCCTGGTCGGTGACTTGAGGGTGCTTTTGGGATTTTAAGGGATGTTTCGTATATTCGGAAATAACAAAAAAGCAAGCCATATGATCAAATTTCATGAACTGCAACAAGGAGACATCGTGCTGGCCGAATACGAGGGCCAGCGTTCCGAAGGGGAAGTTATAGAGCTGAACCGCGAAGACAAGGAAGTGTGCATACAGACGAGCGTTCAGGATTTCTGGTACACTCCGGATCAGTTGTTTCCTATCGAACTGGATGAAGAGCAATTGAAAAAGTTCAACTTTGAAAGGCAGGAAAGCGGGGAAACCGTAAAATACCTGCGGGGTCCATTCCGTATCCTTTTATCGGAAAAAGGAAATTTCTCTACCTTTGAAATGTGGTACCGGGAAGATCGGAGGCATATTGCACAGCCTATCAGTGTACATGAATTACAGAACCATTACCGCCAGATGACCAAGGTGGAATTGACCCGTGGGAAAGGAATTTCGGCCGATTAGACGGGCAAATGAGGGGTAATTCTATCCTAAAATCTATATTTTTTCCACATTAATTGTATTTTTTGCCTGATGTTTTCATATTTCGGGTAAATATTCCTATCTTTGGNNCCGGTAAGATGAGGATGAATTATATACGTATTTTGCCGGGTGATAAGGTGGGTGTGGAAATGAGCCCGTATGATTTGACAAGAGGAAGAATTATATTCAGATACAAATAATAATTAATATTATGAAAGTTCGTGCATCCATTAAGAAGCGCAGTGCGGATTGCAAGATCGTGAGGAGAAAGGGTAAGCTATACGTTATCAACAAGAAGAATCCCCGTTTTAAGCAACGCCAGGGATAACCGAGCGAAGTTCGAACAGTGTTCGAACGGAGCGAAGGTTACGGGCGAGGCCCGAGCGAAGGTTAAAGGCTGAGAAGGGGCGAAGCCCGAGCGAAGTTTACGGCTGAGAAGGAACGAGGAACGAAGCTCCGCCGACAGCCTATGAGGTATTAAAATCGTAAATAAAGAATAATAATTATGGCACGTATTGCCGGTGTAGACTTACCAAAAAACAAAAGAGGGGAGATTGGGCTTACCTATATATTCGGTATTGGCCGTTCGACAGCTCAGTATATCCTTAATCAGGCCGGGATCAGCCTGGATAAGAAGGTGAACGAGTGGGACGATGATGAATTGAATGCCATTCGTAACCTAATTACCAATGAGTTTAAGGTAGAAGGCGCTCTTCGTTCGGAAGTGCAGATGAATATCAAGCGTTTGCTGGATATCGCCTGTTACCGTGGATTACGCCACCGTAAAGGGTTGCCTGTTCGTGGACAACGCACCCGTACCAATAGCCGTACGCGTAAGGGCAAACGTAAGACGGTTGCCGGGAAGAAGAAAATAGCGAAGAAATAGCTTCAAGCCGCAAGCTACAAGCTGCAAGTTAAGATCTTTAAAAGTCTGGCTTGCAGCTTGAGGCTTGTAGCCTGCAGCTTTTTGAAATATGCACCATTTTTTCTGAATCAACTACGGATACCCGGTGCAGGAGGAGGGTTGATTCGGGTCCCGCTGGTCGGGAATCACTAAAAATCAGGATTACCTACTACAAAATCATGGCAAAAGCACAAGTAACCAGCGCAAAGGCCGCTGCGAAAAAAAGGATCGTAAAAGTTGATGTCTATGGGGATGCCCACATTTCCGCCAGTTTCAACAATCTCATTATCAGCATCACCAACAAGCAGGGACAGGTCATCTCCTGGAGCAGCGCCGGTAAAATGGGCTTCAAGGGTTCCAAGAAGAATACTCCCTATGCCGCTCAGATGGCTTCTTCCGACGCCGCTAAAACAGCGCTGGACGCAGGACTGAAAAAAGTGGATGTATATGTCAGAGGCCCCGGATCAGGTCGCGAAAGCGCCATTCGTGCCCTGGCCAATAACGGCATCGAAGTGGTGATGATCAAGGATGTGACCCCATTGCCGCACAATGGTTGCCGTCCTCC
>PLXD01000484.1 GCA_003151295.1 Chitinophagaceae bacterium
CATCCAATGCTCCGCCACATTTTTATACCTTCCCCAGAATCCGCTGGAAAGGTTCACCACATCAGGTTTGCTTACCGTGTCATTCGAAAATGGCTTCTTCCCGAGATAGGTGAAGAGGTTTTTCAATGCAGATACCGGATACACGGCGGGGAGTTCCTGGTCGTTGAAGACACTGTCGCCATAAGGATCATGGGTACGATGACAAGTCAGCCGGTTGTGTATTTTCAGGACATTTCCCTGCAAGCGGGTCCATTGTTCCATCTCAGCCTCGGCCGGCCTGTTGTTCATGTCCCACAACATGGGAATGCATTTCACATACAGTTCATTTTTCCGCTTCCAGAAAGAAAGAATCCTTGCTTTGTTTCGGTATGTATCGCCCACTTGAATGGGGTTCCAACTCCAGGGAGACCAATTTGCTGATTGTCCTTCCGCCTTTCTGTCTATCGTCTTGCCAGCATAATAGGATTGCTGTATATACCTTCCCTCATCCGCAATGTTCACGATATTCCTGTCTTTCCCGGACCGGGAAATATAGGAAATAGCGCCGCCCCTGCTGAGGTCAAGCCTGAGTGTAAGGATGCCATTGTCAATTACCGGATCAACCTGCTGCACCTTATCCTGCGCAACCATAAGACCGGAAAACAGGAGAAATGAAAAAATGAGCCCGGCGGATTTTATCATATGCGCGACTTGACGATTCAATGCATGAAATGTACGTATAGTTTTTCATCCGGAAACAATTTATAATGTAACTTCAGGACCCTTTGGAATCCCCGAAAGGGATACAAAAATTAAGGGTTATACCAATGATGAATGTATGAGAATATCAATCTTAAAAAAGATCTTTTGTTTCATTAGCCTGATGTGTATTGAAAGGATGTCATCTGCGGCATCCAATGAGACATTTTTGGTGGGTTCACCCGATAGCAGAACGGAGGTTAGCATTGATCTGGGAAATAAAATAACCTATTCGGTGACTTACAGGGGGAAAGTATTGCTCGCCCCTTCGCCGATATCCATCCAGCTTTATAATGGCAGCGTCATTGGTGAAAATCCCGTTCTTTTAAGCAAGAAGAGCATTCATATTGAAAATCCCGTAAAAACGATTTATGGGAAAAATGCATGGATCAAAGAAGATTACAATGAGTTATACTTGCGTTTTAAGGATAATTATTCGGTTGTTTTCCGCGTATATAATGAAGGAATCGCTTACCGGTTTATTACAGCATTCAAAGAACCCCTGAAAATAAGGGACGAGGAAGCTTCCTTTGTTTTTCCCGGCAATTGTAAGGGGTATTACTGCAAGGGAAATAAGGAGGATTATCTGTATGAAGCTGTTTATGAATTCTCCGATATTTCGAAGATCGATTCCGGACGGGTAGCTATTTTGCCCTTGTTGGTCCAAATTCCTGAAGGCCCTAAGGTAGCCATCACTGAATCGGATATTACCGATTATCCGGGAATGTATCTGAGGGCAGAAGGAAATGTCTTAAAAGGTTCTTTCAGAAATTTTCCGATTGAAACAAATGTGGATAGCAACCAATGGACCGTATCGGTTACCCAATCGGCAGATTATATCGCGCAAACGGCCGGCGATCGAAGTTTTCCCTGGCGTATTTTTATGATCGCCGATCAGGACAAGGATTTACTCAACAATGAAATGGTTTATTTACTGGCTCCCGGGCAAAGAAAGGGTTTTGATTTTTCATGGGTGAAAACGGGATTGATCGCCAATGATTGGTGGAATTTATGGTGGGACCATTCCCCTGGGTCAACGGGCGTTCAGGAGATAATTCTAACAGGCGTGGATTTTAAATCCGGGACCAATTATAATACTTACCGTTATATTATTGATTATGCGGTAAAAAACAATATTCCTTTTGTCAACATGGATTACGGGTGGTGCGATCTCTTTGATTTTAGAAAGATTCACGCAAACCTGGATCTTCCCAAATTATTGGCATATTCAAGGGAGAAAAGAAAAGGGATTTTCTTGTGGTGCATTGCAAAAACCCTTTGCCGGGATTTGGAAAAAAACATGGAGATGTTCGAGCAATGGGGCGTAACAGGCCTGAAAGTCGATTTTTTTGAGCGGGATGACCAATTGGGGGAGCAGGACTATCAACGGATAGCGGAATGCGCAGCAAGGCACCATTTGTTGCTCGAGTACCATGGAACGACCAATCCTGCCGGAATTTCCCGTGCTTATCCGAATATTCTGACCTTTGAAGCAGTCTATGGTTCGGAACAAAACAATGTTGATAACAAGGCGGATCCGGAGCATAATGTGACAATGCCTTTTCTACGCAGTCTGGCGGGACCCTTTGATTATGCCCCCGGTTCAATGAACAATGTCAGTAAATCCCATTTTCATCCTTTTAGCGGATTTCCGCTAACCATGGGTACCCGGGCGCACCAGGTCGCCATGTTTGTAGTTTATTATTCGCCGCTTCAATTCTTGTGTGATGTTCCTTCCAACTACCTCAAAGAGCCCGATTGCCTTCATTTTATCACGGCAATACCTGTTGTATGGGATCTCAGTTATCCCCTGGAGTGCCGGATCGGAGAATATATTGCCGTGGCCCGAAAGAAGGGCAATGAATGGTTTGTCGGAGCCATGACCAATTGGAATGCAAGAACCATTAAAATAAAATGCGATTTTCTGGATAAGGGGAATTACGAAGTGGAGATATTTAAGGATGGCGTCAATGCCGATCTTAACGGTAATGATTATAAGATAGAACGGATCCCGATTTCATCGGGAGAGGAAATTTCGATGGATTTGGCGCCGGGGGGAGGCTGGGTGGCCCGCTTCATCCCTAAGGATTCTCAATAATGAGCAAGCCTTAAATCGATTTAATTGAATCACCAACCATAAATTGCAAAAAATGATAAAGGGCGTTATTACGATGCTTTTTTGTGTTTGCACAATGGTCATTTGTGCCCAGCATCCGCAGGATCTTCCTGCTAATAAGGTTTATCAACCGACTCTGCTTTCCATAAACAGTCATAAAACCCCGGAATGGTATGAGGATGCGAAATTTGGGATGTTTATTGATTACGGTTTGTATTCAGTAGCCGGCTATGCTCCCAAGAGGGAATCCGCCATGTATCCAGACTGGTATCTTTATAACATGTATTATGACTCTTCCGTTATGAATTACCATCGCCAAACCTGGGGAAAGGACTTTGAGCGCGACGATTTTATTCCTTTATTTACGGCGGAAAAATTCAATGCCGCAGAGCTTGTTAAACTGGCTGATGAGGCTGGTATGAAATATGTGATCCCTTTCTGCAAACACCATGACGGATATTGCCTATGGCCCAGCAGTTATACACAAAGAAATGCCGCGGTAATGGGACCGAAAAGAGATCTGATCAGACCCCTGGCCGATGCATGCAAAAAGAATGGCCTGAAGTTTGGGTTTTACTTTTCGGTAGAAGAATGGGAATACCCCCTTTTAATCGACGGCGTCAAAAAGATTCGCCGATGGAACTTGCCTGGAGATACAGCGCGTGATACGATCCCCTTTAATGAAAAGGAAATGGCCCGTAAAATAACCGGAAAAATACCTGTCCGTGATTTCTTTGGGGATTATATCATTCCACAGGCAAAGGAATTCATCGACAAATACGATCCGGACATCCTTTGGTTTGACGGAGAATGGAACACGGGAATCGACGTACTGCGAACCCCCGAATTGGTCAGCTACTTCTACAATCAGTCAGCAGGCAGGAAGGAAGTGGCGTCCAATGACCGGTTGGGTGAATGCATGCGGGGTAATGGCGGTGATTTTTATACCCGGGAATACGGAGCGGGGGCGCATGGGGACGAGCATTCAAAAATGGCGCATAAATGGGAGGAAAACAGGGGAATCAGCCAATCCTTCGGATTCAATTGGCAGGACAACGAGAAAAACATCATTACCACTGCCCAATTCATCGATATGTTCGTGAAGATCGTCAGTGAAAATGGAAACCTTTTGCTTATTGTAAACCTCGATGGCAAAGGAGCCATGCCCGAATATATCCGAACCAGGCTAAAGGATATCGGTAAATGGCTAAAAGTGAATGGCGAAGCTATTTATGCCTCGAGACCCTGGATTGAAGCGAACCAGGGCGACAGCTTACGCTTTACGCAAAGCAAAGACCATAAATGGCTTTATGCCATCAGTAAAGGATGGCCTCAAAAAGAGCTGACCATCGAACAGCTCATCCTGGATAAATCGGCTAAAATAAGCATGCTTGGATTCCCTACCCTCCTGAAATGGAGAAATGTCACCAATTCTGATCAGAACTACGGAAGAGTGGTAGTTGAAATACCTGAGGCGCTCAGATCCCGGATTGCGGCAGATTATGCGTATACGCTCAAAATTCAGCTAGCGGATTAAGCATATTGTTTGGCAAACTCCTGGCATTTCATAATCCGACTACTTATTTCCGGTAAACCCCTGCCTTTAAATTTGATAACGAGAATCGTAAAGTTCAAGGTTAAGATGAACACAGGAGCCCCCTGAAATAAAAAATGAAAGAATTGTGGTTTTTAGCGAATCCGTATTTCCAGTCTCTGTCCTGCTTTGATGATTTGTTCACGGGTCAACCGGATAATCATTTTCCCGTCGCACATGCTATGCGTTTCTGATAAAGTCCGTCCATCCAGGGTCACTTCGATATCCGGGTTTTTCGTCATTGACGCCGGAATTGCCGCCGGTTCGAAACTTAATGTATTCAGTCTTAACCGGCCCCACCGGATATTTATCGTTTCCTGTTGGGAACTGGTTTTTATTTTTTGACTGAAATATCCCCAACCTTCGGCTGCGGAAAAGAAAGATTTGAAATCATCAGCCGACAGCTTCGGGGAAAAACCTATCTTACCGGTCGGTCCATCGTAGGTATAGCCGCTCAGGGAAAGCAGCACATTCCAGGACTGCATGGATCTTACGTAATGATCCGATCCCTCTATTTCATTCCATGGATTTCGCTTCAGGCCATCGTAACGATCATGCAGTGCTCGAAGCATGATCAACGCTTCCGTGATCAGGCCTTCATTGATCATATCGCAGCTTGCCTCATATTCCAGGCCGCACCAGACATCCGATTTATCCCAGGTATTTTCGAATAAACATTGAACATCGTTGTCAGGTAATTTGCAAGGCTGTTCGAACGAATGCGGTTCTTCCTTTGGCCAGCTTCCATTTATCATGGCTGCCTCTCCGCCTGCTGCCAACGTCCTGTTAAGCGGTTTTTCATAATCATATGCCGTAGCAATATCGGGGGTCCAATTATATGTAAAGATGCTTTTCGCCGCCATACGGCATTTTTCCGGCGGAAGAATATATCCTAAACCGAGTTGACGGGCCCAATTCTGCCCGAAAAGCTGTTGTGCATCGCAGGATGAACTGGCAAAATAAGCGGGCTTCCCTGCATTAAAGTCCTCTACAAAAGTTTTCGCATTTTCTTCTGTTTCCTCGGGCGACACGATTCCATTGTCAGCCCCGGTAGCATGGAACCCATTCGGATAGAGATGCACAAAATATTCTCCGTTCCACATATGATCCATCATAAATGAACGTCCTTTCTCAAAAATGCCATGATAGCGGTCGGCGAGATCATTTTCTCCTTTGATCCGGGCCATTTCTTCAGCCGCTCTCAGCGCTGCCAGATACAGCGAATTATTATAGGGATTGGGGCCATACCACATCGGATCCCAGAATGTCTGAAGGCCTTCGAGCACCCCATTGGGCTCCATACCGATATCCGCGCCATCCTTGAAAATTTGGTAGCCTATAATCTGCTTTGCCTTATTCCAAACGGAGTCGAGAAAACGATTGTCCGCCGACATCAGGTGTTCGCGATACAGTTTCAGGACGTATCCACTTTGTGCATCGGAAGCATAAGCATGATTCGCCTGGGGGGAAGGGCCGTCATGACCCCGGAAATTGATCCGTCCGCTGGGACTAAACCCTGCACTGTCATTCAAATCCTGTAACAAACGAACAGATCTCTCCAATTCCGGAAAAAGCCTGGAAATCGTGGTTACAAAATTATACACATGCCCGGTAGTCCCTTCGCAAAAACCTATTCCTTCATAGCCATACATCCTCCCGTTCTCCCATATTTCTATGTTCCCGCAGGCAAGCGTCGAGACCGGCATCATGATCCGGTTGGCCAACCAACCGGGCAATGAATTGTCGTAATAGGTATCGTGAAAAAGCTTCGTCTCCTGATAAAGCCTGCTGAAGTTTACAGCGATATATTTTGCCGCCTCAAAAGAATTCTTGTACCAATTATTATACATCCGGCCAACCCATCCTGGGCAACCGGGAGCCATCTCATAAAAATTTGGAAAATACCAGGACAATATAAAACTTATTGTCTTTGTCGTGCGGGGAGCAAGCGTTACACGTTCACTAACCGCCCCACCCCGGGATGTATTCGGGGCCTGTGTTGTTGCCCGGGAAACTTCTCTTTTATCTTTAAGGAGCTTATACAGACAATCTTCCGCCGATGGACCATCCACGGAAGCTATGGCTTTTTCATCCAGCACGCATAAGGACAAGTTGCCATATTGGGGGTTTCCATTCCCCCGCAGGGCAGGTTTTCCAGGAATATTGCCCGAAGCAGCAAGGTTACCTGCCTCGTCATCCGATCCAATCCGGATACCGGTTAGCCCTGATTCATGTATTGCCTTATTGGTTCCATGACTTCCCGGGATGAAGACGCTGTCATTTTGCAGCCAGGCCCCGATGGTAATCGTTATCGGTTTATCGCCGGTATTGGTAAGCGTAAATTTTTGTATGGTTACCGGATTCGCAGAATTGCGCACGCTTAAGGGAACGAAGGGAGAAAAGACTTCCGCGTTGATTTCCACCGGCAGTTTTTCACCCGATTTCCGGTAACGGATCATGGCCATGGGATATTCCCCGATAAACTGCAGGTCATCAAAATCCTTCCGGGTCAGCGATAAATTTTGGGCAGCCTTGCCTGGTTCCGCGATTCGGATTACAAAACCATTTTGAAATTTAGACCGGGAAGCCTGCGGGTTCAGGTATTGGGCGCCGGTCGAAAATCCCAATCCTGCATTGGGCGGCTGCATTTGATTATATATCGATTCCGTCAGGGAAAGCTGTCCCTCGCCGGAGATTTCAATCTGTCCTGCGCCAATTCCTCCGCATGGCATGGCTATATGAGAAAGCTCTTTCCCCTGGTAGATCTTCCGGTCGCCTTTAAGTGCGAGTGTTTTTATCCAGGCAGAATCCAGTTTCTTTCCTGCAGGCACATAAGGCCTCCTCTTTGCCGTTACCTTAATCGTCTCTTTACTTCGTTCTTCTCGGAACACATAGGTTTCCCGATAGGAAGTATTGTTGGGGAGCGGCATTTTCCAGTTGAATTCATACGGCCTGTTTTTTGCAAAATCCACCCGGGCAGCATGTTGGTAAACGGTCGCCCCTGCAGCCGGATCTGTCACCAGGATCTCAAGATTTCCGGTAAATTCATAACTGTCACTGACAGTCCGCAGGAGGATCTTCCTGGAGATTTTATCGCCGGCTCCCCATTCAGACGGGTTGTCCATCGCTTTGATTTCAACCAGGTCGCCCAG
>PLXD01000038.1 GCA_003151295.1 Chitinophagaceae bacterium
GGGTACCTGTTTAATTTATTCTTTATAAATGTATAAACGCCGAATATATGTCTTATTTTAAAATCTCGCCCCGACAGATCGAAGACTTCGAAAGAGATGGCTATATCATTGTAAAGGATTTTTTGAAAGAAGAAGAGACCTCGAAACTTTCTTCCATTGCCCTTTATGATGAAAGGATGCGCGAGCATGCGATGGACCTGAATGACAAATCCGGGAAGAAAACGAAACTGACTTTATGGTATACGCCGGGTAACGATGCATACGGGTTGCTTACAAAAAGCAAACGAATCATCGATTCAGTGAACAAATTGCTGGATGGGGATTCCGCCGTCTGTCATTTTCACAGCAAGCTCATGCAGAAAGAACCCAGGGTCGGCGGCGCCTGGGAATGGCACCAGGATTATGGATATTGGTATAAGGATGAATTTCTTTTCCCCGATCAGCTGATCTCGGTGATGGTGGCGATAACAGATGCCAATAAAGAAAACGGATGCCTGCAGGTTATAAAAGGTTCCCATAAAATGGGGCGTATCGAGCACGGCTTTGCCGGGGAACAGGTAGGCGCCAATATGCATTATGTAGAGCTGGCCCTTAAAACCCTGGACCTTGAATATGTGGAAATAAAGGCCGGGGATGNNTAAAGCCAGGTGGTCGATCATCTCCTGTTATAACAGGAGCCGGAATATCCCCTATACCGGGATTGCTGCATCCTGTTCGATGCCTATCGAGGCCGTTCCCGATGAAGCCTTGCTGGAATGGGACGTTACAGGTATCGATGCAAATGCGGATTTCAGTGGAAAGGACCAGATCCATAAGAAGGGCAGTCCCGAAGGGAAGCGCTCCCGATAACGAAAAAAATATGCCATGCCTGTGACATCGATATTGACTTTTTTAGCTTTGCTTGTTTCACCGGGAAATACACATCCCGATCGGGATACCGTTGATATTTCGACAACTTACACGATAGACTTCGCCGCTGCAAAAGGTGCTATAAAAAAAGTGAATGGTGTCAACGGAGGACCGCTTTCAACCGGCGACTGGCTGGATCATTCCCTTTTTTTCAAGGAGATCGATCCTCCGGGAATAAGATTACACGATGCCATGTGGCCCGGAGAGGTGGTGGATATTCATAAGATCTTTCCCGATTTTGAGAAAGATCCACAGGATCCGGCCAGCTATGTTTTTAAGGATACGGATAAATACCTGCAGGCGGTGGTCGGTACAAAGGCGGAGATCCTGTACCGTTTGGGGCATAGCGCGGGAGATTTCGGATATGGCGCGGGCTGGCCCTATCCCGGTAAGAAGCCCGGCGATCTCCAGCCGAAGGATTTTGAAAAATGGATAGCTATTTGCCACGGAATAATCAAACATTATAACGAAGGATGGGCAAATGGATTTCATTATAATATTACAAAATGGGAGATCTGGAATGAGGCGAATGTAAAAGGATGGTGGAATGGCGCCCCGCTTGAATTCTATCGGCTGTATGAACAATTCGCCCTGGAAACCAAATCAAAATGGCCCGGGCTGAAGATCGGAGGTTTCGGCTGGGTATATCCGGATCCGGGCTTTACGGAGAAGGTGAGCGCCAGTGCGAATGGTTTTGTGGACGGATTCCTTCAATATTGTTCCAGGAATAAGGTCCCATTGGATTTTGTCAGCTGGCATTCTTATGTCTGTTGGCCGGAAAGCATCCCATTCAGGAGCCGTGAGGTGAGAGCAAAGCTTGCCTCTTTCGGTCTTCCGAACGTGGAGGATTACCTGGATGAATGGTCGATCACGGCTTTATTGGAATCGGATTACGGTTATCTGTTCGATGCTAGGTCGGACCCGTCCCGTCGGAGGATAGGTTTTGATCTGAGACATGGGGCATCGGGAGCTGCAGGGGCGGCCTGTATCCTGGCCCTTCTGCAGGATTGCGGGACCAGCGAGGCTTATTATTATTCTGCAGATGCCAATCCCTTTGGAATGTTCGATATTTATGGCAGTCCTTACAAGAATTTTTATGCTTTTAAGGCATTCAGTATCTTCAGCGGGTGTTCGCAACGGGTGTCGGTAGATTATGTAAAAACACTTGCCTGCGCCTCGGACAAATTTGACAGGATGATCAGTTATTCGAAAAGCGGAATCAGGGGATTTGGTATCCTGGCTTCTTCGTCGCCGGACCATGATTCATCCAATATCCTTTTATCCAATTATAATAACAATTGTAGTGAATATGTATTGCGATTAAAGGATCTTCCCGGAAACTGGACGATGAACGAGATGACCTTAAACGATCGCAAAGACCTGGAAGAAAGTTCCAAAACTCCATTACCTTCCGATCATTCGCTGAAAGTTTATTGTCCGCCCGGGACTGTAATTTTGATACAGTTAAAACGAGTACCCCCCGGAAGCTTATTTTAAAACATGACCGCCCCGATCCCGGGGCGGCTCCGTTTGTGCGCCAAGCATGTTCATTTTCTATAGGGTGCAAGTCCCGAACGAGCGAGGTAGTGTGAATCGTTAGCCAAAGGCAAAGGTGTCCATCGCGAGGTGGAATCTG
>PLXD01000155.1 GCA_003151295.1 Chitinophagaceae bacterium
CATTTTATCCGGGCTGTCATCGAAGGCATCAGCTACTCTTTATACCATGTAGGAACATCCCTGGAAGAGACGATTGGGCCCATTCAGCACATCAGCGCCAGCGGAGGATTTATCCGGTCCAAACTATGGCTGCAAATCATTGCCGATATCTTTAACAAGAAAGTATATGTGAATAATATCGCGGATGCTTCTGCTATAGGAGCCGCCATAACCGGCTTCTACGCATTGGGGCTGATCGACGGGCTGGAAGAGGTGAAAAAAATGATCCGTACGCAGGAGATCTTTGAACCCGATGGGGAGCGGCATCTCATTTACCGCCGGAATTTCAGGATATTCACGGAATTGTATACTCGTGTAAAAGATCTCTACTAAGATCTCTACCAGACGAGGTAACGCGGATCGGATTAAAATAAAAAAAGCCTTCCTTGCGGCGGCCTTTTTTACGTGAGTTCTTTTACGTTTTGAGAGGAAGGTAGGATTTTGGACCAAAAACGGGCTGAANNCGGCTTATGCCTTTGCAAGCCTGGATTATGCCTCTGTAGGGAAACAATCGATCACCTGCTTTTTACAACCTCCCGGGGCAATACACCGAATTCTTTTCTGAAGGCTTTTGCGAAATGGCTCAGGTTGGAAAACCCGATCTCGCTTCCTGCCTGCTTGATGCTGAATTGCCCCGATACCAGCATTTCCTTGGCGCGCAGGAGCCTCGATTTATTGTAATAATCATATAGCGTATAGCCATAGACATCCTTGAAAAGGTTTTTCAACTTGCTCGTGCTCATGAACACTTCCTGGGCCAGCGATTCCAGGGAAGGGAAACCCTCCAGGTTATTACGACTGAGGATTTGTTCTACATGCTGCATGCTTTCAAGGTCATTCTTTTTTACCGCCTTGGTTTTCATCGCTTGTCCCTGTCGCAGGAAAGAGTGCAGGAATTTTTCAGTCAGTTGGATGATTTGCGATAATCTTTTGACCTGCAATATGGAATCATTGGCCCTGTAGTCGAAAATATCTTTCAGGGCCTCCCGGTGGGAGAGGCTGACGAAATGTTTGTTTACGGTTTGTGTATTCTCCCTGGCGAAATCGGAAATCCGGGTATATAAGTCTCCGGGGAGGTATTGCCTGGCGATCTCGTCGGAATAGAAGATCATGAGTTTTTTAATGTCGCTTCCTGCCGATATCCTGAATGTACAAGGATCTTCCGCATTCGCGAGTAAAATATCATTTCTCATGGTTTTTTTATCGATCACGATATGCTGGTGGTGGGAATCGGCCTGTATCTCCTTTTTCCCTTCGACCTGGTTGAAAGTAAGGTAAAATCCTTTCCATCCTCCGGGCTCCCGTTCCAGTTCCAGGTCCTTCTCCAACTGGATGTTGATTACGGCAAAGGAAAGATGCCTGCTGATATTGCGGGCCGTAATATACCCTTTTCCCAAATGAGCTGGGAGGGTCATAAAATTATTATGAGAAGGGATGTTTAGCTGAAGAGCCAGATCCAGCAACCATTTTTCATAATCTTCCTGACGGAAACTAAACTTTACCATAATCCACGAATTTTTCGAGTCATTTACACATTTACAATTGATCAACAAGAAGCAAGTGGTTATGGTTTACGGGCCTCCAGGATATATAAGAATAATAGCGTACATGAGAACAATGAATAGGTCCTGAAACAATGAAATATAGTGATAACGAAAAGCGGCAAGCTATAAACGGTTCAAAAACAGCAAAATGCAAAATTAATGGAAACTTCATGCTCAAAATAGCTGTATGATCTCTATTAATAGCTGCAGTGGGCATTTAACAAAACCTTAGCCCCTGGAAGTTGAAGCAGATCATTTCAGGAGGTTCCTGACTTCCTGCAATTTGAGCAGGGCTTCTATCGGGGTGAGCCTGTTAATGTCCAGGCCCTCCAATAGTTTCCTGATCTCGTGAAAGGTCTCCGTATGCGCGTCGAAGATGGAAAGTTGCATTTTCGGGGTATTCAGTTTCTGGATATCATGATGCAGGGGGTCGGCTTTCGGGGTTCCTTTTGCGGAGGATCCTTTTGCCTGCGATCCGTTCGCTGAAGATCCATTCGCTGCCAATCCATTCGTCCCGGATTCCGCTGCTTCTCCGTGTCCTTCGCGGCTTTCCTCCAACTGCTTCAAGATTTCGTTTGCTCTTTCGATGAGCGCAGGGGGCATGCCTGCCATTTTTGCGACATGGATCCCAAAGCTATGGGTGCTGCCACCTGGGGCCAGCTTACGGAGGAAAATGACCTTGTTGCCTATCTCCTTATTCGTAATATGGAAGTTCCTGATCCGGGGGAGCCTGTTTTCCAGTTCGTTCAACTCATGATAATGGGTGGCGAATAAGGTTTTTGGAGCATGGGGCGAATTGTGCAGGTATTCTGCGATACTCCAGGCTATGGAGATCCCGTCATAGGTAGAGGTGCCTCTTCCGATCTCATCCAGCAGGATGAGGCTCCGCGGAGAAATATTGTTAATGATACTGGCCGTCTCGTTCATCTCCACCATGAAAGTGGATTCGCCTCCGCTCAGGTTGTCCGAGGCTCCGACCCGGGTGAATATTTTATCGGTGAGAGGGATCCTGGCTGAATCTGCCGGCACGAAGCTGCCCATATGGGCCAGGAGGGTGATCAGTGCGGTCTGTCGTAAAAGTGCGCTCTTGCCGCTCATGTTGGGACCGGTGAGGATGATGATCTGTTGGGAAGAAGGATCGAGTAAAATATCGTTGGCGACATAGGATTCTCCGGTGGGAAGAGTCCTTTCGATCACGGGATGGCGGCTTCCTTTCAGTTCCAGTTCCCTGCCTTCATGCATTACCGGTTTTTTATAATTGTATTGAAGGGCGTTGCAGGCAAAGCAGAGCAGGCAATCCAGGATGGCAAGTGCCCGGGCGTTGACCTGCATGGGAGCGATATTTTCCATCAGCACCTCCAGCAGGTCGTCATAGCGTTGTGCTTCGATGGCCAGTATCTTCTCTTCCGCGCCTGTGATCTGCTCTTCATATTCTTTCAGCTCGGGAGTGATATATCTCTCGGCATTGGCCAGGGTCTGTTTGCGCATCCATTCTGCGGGAGCCTTGCTTTTATGGGCATTGGTGACTTCCAGATAATAGCCGAAGACGTTATTGAAACCGATCTTCAGCGAGGAGATGCCCGATCTTTCTGCTTCCTTTTGCTGCAGTTCTACAAGGTAATCCTTACCTCCGGAGGCGATCTTCCTGAGACGGTCGAGTTCGGCATCTATCCCTCCCCGGATCATACCGCCTTTGGCGGCCAGGGCGGGAGGATTCTCAACGATCGTATGAAAGATCCGTTCCGTTAATGCGGGGAGGGGATCCAGCGAAACGGTTAGCCGTTCCAGATAGACATTGGACGTTGTAAGACAGGATTGGCGGATCGCGCGGACGATTTCCAATCCTCTCGCGACCTGAAGGACTTCCCGGGGGGAGATCTTGCGGGCGGGTATCTTGCCGGCCAGTCTCTCTATATCTCCGCATTGCCGGATATAGGGGATCAGTTTGTTACGCAGCTCTACGTCCTTGATCAGGAATTCCACGAGGTCCAGGCGTTCCCCGATCCGGCCAGCCTCTGTCAGGGGCATCAGCAGCCATCGTTTTAGCAGGCGCGCACCCATCGGGGAGACGGTGTTGTCCAGCACTTTCAGCAGGGTCTGCTCCCCATGTTCCCCGTTTCCAAGCAGTTCCAGGTTGCGAATGGTGAAGCGGTCCATCCATAAATGATCTTCCCGGTCGATCCGTCGGAAGGAAGTAATATGTTGCAGGTTAGGATGTTCGGTATCTTTCAGGTAATGCAGAATGGCGCCCGCTGCTATGAGGCCATCGGTCAGGTCTTCCACGCCAAAGCCTTTTAGGGAATGGGTCTGGAAATGTTTCAGCAGGCTCTCTNNTCGTCAAAGATCCAGCTTTCGAGGGTATAGGTGTAGAATTTCGATCCATAGGTCTCCTTGAAATGCTTTTGGAAGCTGCGCTGGAAAATGGTTTCTGCGGGCTTAAAGGTCTGCAATAGTTTGTCTGCATATTCCGCATTTCCTTCGGTGATAAAGAATTCTCCGGTTGAAATATCGAGGAAAGCGAGGCCCAGGTTGTTTTCCGTAAAATGGATACCTGCCAGGAAGTTATTACTGCCGAGTTCGAGCAGCTTATCATTCGTCGCTATTCCCGGGGTCACCATTTCCGTCACTCCTCTTTTGACGATGCCTTTGGCCATTTTCGGGTCTTCGAGCTGGTCGCAGATGGCAACCCGGTAGCCGGCCCTGACCAGTTTGTGCAGGTAGGTATCCAGGGAATGGTGGGGGAAGCCTGCCAATTCGGAAGAGGAGGCCGCTCCGTTATTCCTTTTGGTGAGGGTAATACCCAGGACCTGTGAGGCTATTACAGCGTCTCCGCCGAAGGTCTCGTAGAAATCTCCTACCCGGAATAGCAAGATGGCGTCGGGATATCTTTGCTTGATAGCCCGGTGCTGCTGCATCATGGGTGTATCTGAAATGCTCTTGGACATGGAGGACAAAAATAAAGGATTGTGCCGAAGGTGGACTATTTTTGCGGGATAATTCGAAGGGATGCGCAAGCTTAGCATGGATGAACTGGGCCGGAAGTCGGTGGATGAATTCAAGGGGTCGGAAAAGAGGCCCGTAGTGGTGGTGCTGGATAACATCCGGAGCATGCACAATGTGGGAAGCGTATTCCGGACCGCGGACGCTTTCCTGCTGGAGGGCATCGTTCTCTGTGGGTATACGCCGAGGCCTCCGCACCGGGATATTCATAAGACCGCCCTTGGGGCCACCGAGACGGTAGCCTGGGAATATGTGGAGACCACGGTGCAGGCTTTGCAGTCTTTGCGTGAGGAGGGGTATCGGCTCTTTGCCGTCGAACAAACAGAGGGAAGTATTCCGCTGCAGCAGTTCTTGGAGCATTATTCGATTCATTTTGGGGGAGCTCGCGCCGGTAAATCCCCGATGGAAACCGAAAACGGGAAATCCAACGAGAATCATGCCGGGACGGTTGACGGGAAGCTGGCAGTCGTATTCGGAAATGAAGTGAGTGGGGTAGAACCCGAAGCGTTGGCCTTGTGCGATGGATGCATCGAGATCCCCCAGTGGGGAATGAAGCATTCACTGAATATTTCCGTGGCGGCGGGTATCGTGATATGGGAGTTGGTCAGGAAGCATGAGGTTAACGGGAAGGCGGATAGATTTCCAGTTTACTAAATACCAAGTATAGTGGATGTTTAATGACAGATAATAATATTATGACTACAATAAAGAATTATCTAAGCCTGGTGAAGTTCTCGCATACCATCTTTGCAATGCCGTTTGCGATGATAGGATTTTTCCTGGGGGTTTTTTATGAACTCAGATTATCTTTTCCTCCTGAAGGAGAATTTATAAAGTCTTCCTATAAGATGGGAGGGGCTTTTTATTCGGGCTTGATTACGCTTTTAGTCCTTGTCATTGCCTGCATGGTCTTCGCTCGCAGCGCCGCCATGTCATTCAACCGATGGCTGGATGCAAAGTTCGACGCCTTGAATCCGCGGACGGCCATTCGGGAGATCCCGGCAGGTATCGTCTCTAAGAATAGCGCCTTGCGTTTTGTGCTTTTTAATTGCGTGGCCTTCGTGGTCTGCACCTGGTTTATCAATCTCCTGTGTTTTTATCTTTCTTTCGTGGCCCTGGCGGTGGTGCTGGGGTATAGCTATACCA
>PLXD01000016.1 GCA_003151295.1 Chitinophagaceae bacterium
CCAGGGGAGAGAACATTTTGCCTTCTACTTTCTGGAAGGCGAAGATGGGTATCAGGCCGGTGATGATGATCAGCTTGGCGAAGAAGATCGCCTTTCCCAACTGCGCCCCCTCTTTTTTGATCAATCCCATCTTGGCAATCTTGTTAAAACGCTCCATGCCGAGATCCCTGGCCTTATGATCCAGGATGACAAAGAGACCTTCTACCATGACCACCGCCCCGTCTATAATGATCCCGAAGTCAACTGCGCCTAATGACAGCAGGTTGGCCGACATGCCCATCAGGTGCAGGCAGATGAAAGAGAACAATAGGGATAAAGGGATGATGATTGACACGATCAGGGTGGTCCGCCAGTTGAACATGAACAGCGAAACCAATAAGGTGACCAGTAGAATGCCTTCTACCAGGTTGTGCAAAACGGTATGGGTGGCAAAATGGATCAGGTCTTCCCGGTCATAATAGGGAACGATCTTGGTATCCTGCGGAAGGACCACTGAATTTAATTTCTCGATCTTCTTTTTCACTGCCTGTACGACTTCCGTGGGATTTTCCCCTTTTCGCATGATGACGATGGCTTCCACCACATCGTCCTGATCCTGCAGGATCCTATGACCTGCGGAATCGACAGGATCCGTCCTCCCGACATGACCCAAACGGGGCTGATTGGATACTTCGACATCCGCCACGTCTTTGACCAGTACAGGGATGTCATTGGTAGTGGTGACAATGATGTTCTTTATTTCGTTGATATCATTCAACAGCCCGATGCCGCGTACCACATAGGCCTGGTTGTTCTTAACGATGACATCCCCGCCGATATTGATATTGCTCTTCTGGATGGCCGAATAAACATCCAGGGGGCTTATACCCAGGTTGGCCAGCTTACCGGGATCTACCTTGATCTCATAGGTCTTCACCCGCCCCCCAAAACTCACGATGTCCGCTACACCCGGTACCGCCCTGATCTGGCGGTCGATGACCCAGTCCTGCATTGTCTTTAATTCCCTTTCGTCCCGTATATTGCTTTTTAAGGTATAACGAAATATCTCCCCGGTAGGACCCGTGGGGGGTTGTACCTGGGGCTGTATATTTTCAGGAAGGCTCACATTGGCAAGCTGGGCATTTACCTGCATACGGGCGTCTTTATCTACGACGCCGTCATCGAAGATGAGCTTGACATAGGACAGACCGAAAATACTCGTCGAGCGCAGGCTTATTTTTTGCTGCACCGGGTTCATCGCTATTTCTATCGGTATGGTGACGAATTTTTCTATTTCCTCGGCACTCCGGCCGGGCCACTGGGTAATGATGCTGATCTCCGTATTCGTCACATCCGGGAATGCCTCGATCGGCATATTCTTAAACGTGATAACGCCTGCGATCAGCAATAAGCCCGTGCAAAAGAATATAAAGTACCTGTTCTTAAGAGAAAAGGCAATAATGCTTTTAAGAAGTTTGTTCATCTCCTGATGATTTAAAGGTAAGTGAGGCCTAGCTGTTCAAGGCATCATATATTAGTATAGCCTGGGATGCGATGACCTTATCCCCTTCGCTCACGCCGACTGCGATGTATGTCTTATCGCCAACGGTATTGAGGACCTGGACAGGCGTTATTTTCACATCCGATTTGCTGGTATAGATCAGGACATAATTTTGGCTATGATCGAAGATGACCGCCTCGGAAGGAACGCTCAGGGTTTGCCTGTTCACCTTGTTGGTCACGGTAATACTGGCATACATATCGGGTTTTAAGGAATAATCGGGGTTTGCCAACACGATCCGGACCTTCATGACCTTGCTGGTGGGATCCAATACATTCAGTACCTTATCGATCTTTCCCTTAAACACTTTCCCCGGGTAGGCCAGCGTGGTAACATCCACGTTATCTCCAAGGTGGATCAGGCTGATATTGGATTCATATACGTTTGCCTGGATCCATACATTTTTCAGATCCGAAATGGTGAACAGGCTGGTGCTGTTATCGCCACGTATGGCCATATTATTGGTGGCTGCTTTTTGAACGATGAACCCTTCGATCGGCGAGCGTACGACATAATCACCCTGTGTATTACCGCCGTTGATCTTCAGGACCCTGTTGACCCGACCCAATTCTGATTTTGCCTGTTGGAACCCTACTTCCGCACTCAGCGAATCCGTCATGGAGGCCAGGCCGCTTTTGTACATGTCTTTTGTCTTCTGAAGGTTCGTCTCGGCGATCCTTAAATTGCTTTCCGCATTGATGAGGTCATTGCCATACCCCGCCATTTCCGAGCTTTTCACGACGGCCAACACCTGTCCTGCGTGCACATAATCCCCCAGCAATACTTTTATATCCTGGAGGTTGCCGCTTACCATGGAAAACACCGGTATCACATTGTCCTCGTTGAATCCCACCTTCCCGGTAAGGGTGATGGCATTGATGAGTTGAGACGTTTTAACGGTATCGATCCGCAGGGTGCTGACGATGGAATCGGGGATCACATATTTTTCCTTTTCAGGGGCTGCTTTTTTCTCTTCGGATCCGCATGCCTGGAAAAAAATCCCGAGAGCAACCAGGAAAATACCAAAAAGAAGGTTGCCTGGTTTAGATATCTTTTGCATATAAATAGTATTAATTGTCGGTTAGCGTTGGGTTAGTTGAAGAAATTGGTTCCCGTATAATAATTGATGTCTTCAAAAGCACTGATCCTGTTGAATTGAATGTT
>PLXD01000395.1 GCA_003151295.1 Chitinophagaceae bacterium
GTGCAGGTTCCCCAATACATAGGCTGTCCAATGCACGGACGGAGAGCTGTTCACCAACGTGCGCACGGCTCCCTCTTCCAAAAGCTCCTCCAGGCCGATGCTGATGTCCCCTTGCCAACCGGCATCGGAGACCGTCTTGTTTTTTAATACGACCTTCCGGTCTGTCCGCAATTGGGCCGCGGCACGAGTCGACTCGCGAATCGTCGACTCAAAGACCAGTCCCCCGGTATAATCGTCATTTCCTCCCATCAGGTCCAGTCTTCCCGGGGCGCGGGAAATATGCACCGGCGAGGACTCTGAAAAAAAGATTCCCGCTGCCTTTAAACCACTCACAGTTTCTTCAAATTGCATCTTGCTCTTTTTTTGGGTACTCCCCTGTTCGCGTAATATGCTATTTCCTCACATCCTTAATGCTCTTCACGAGGTAGGCCAGTGCCTCTTCGGTTTGCCGCGGGTTGATCGGCAGGGTCACCAATTCTTCACCCAGTTTTTCTGCATGCGGGAATTGTCCTTTCTTAAACCCACGGTTCTTAAAAGCGGTAGAATAATGGAGCGGTATATAGTGAAATCCTAGTTTGATACCAAACTTGTGGAGCAGATCGTATATCAGATCCTCTTTGGACATCCCGAATTCTTTCGGGTCGATCCTAACCGGGTAAAGATGAAATACATGCTTGTTATAGGACCTGACCGTCGGTAAGACCAATCCCGGAACTTCCTTTAAAGCCTCGGTGAGATAAGCGGCATTGTCGATACGTCGTTGGTTGAAGTGATCCACTTTTTTAAGCTGCTCGGTACCCACAGCAGCCTGGATATCCGTCATCCGGAAATTATATCCGCAATCGTCAAAATCCTGCCACCAGAATTTCTTGCCGACCGGGAATTTCTCTTCGTCCAGTTTGCAATACTTCGTGCTGTTGCCATGAACACGCGTACACTGAGAACGGTATAGGGATATCCGCTCGAATATTTTATCGTCATCCGTCAGGACGATCCCGCCCTCTCCCAGGGTAGAGATATTCTTCTGTTCGTGAAAGCTGAAGCAGCCGGTAGCTCCGAAAGTGCCGACCTTGCGTCCCTTGTATTCCGCCCCGATGGCATGGGCAGCATCTTCCACCACCGCAAAATGATGCTTTTGGGAGAGCGCCATGATCTCATCCATCTCGCAGGACTGACCATAGAGATGCACCGGAATGACGGCTTTGGTATTGGGCGTCAGCTTCTCTTCTATCCCTGCAGGATCGATATTATAGGTCACCGGATCAATATCCACAAAATCCACTTCGGCGCCCAGCGTGGCCGGCGCCGCCGCCGTAGCGATCCAGGTGATAGGAGTCGTCAGCACCCGGTCGCCGGGCCCGACCCCCAACCCTATCATTGAAAGAAATAAGGCTGTGGACCCATTGCTCACGACCCTGGCGTGTTTAGAGCCTGAATAATCGGCATACATTTTTTCGAATCGAATGCATTCATCGCCACTGGTGGGCGCATTGTTCCGAAGCACTCGTAATACCGCTTCTTCTTCCTCTTTTCCATATTGTGTTCCAAACTTGATCTCGAGGTCGAATTTAATACTGCTCATTTTTTAATCCTCCTTTTAATTAGTTCTTCGATATTTAGTTCTTTGATCTTTTAGTTCTCCGGCTTTCTACCGGTTTATCAATCTCCGGTTTTTATATTAATCCCGGTTTTGTATCAGGCCCGGTAATTCACCCGGTCCGGCTCAGCGTCAGCACCAGTCCCTCCGATAGGCTTCGCATCGGGGTGTTCAGTATCTGCCTTGCCCTGGAATTATCCAGGGACGCATCGTCCGGCCTGGGTGCCCGCCCCGGCAGGGAATTTGAATTCACGGGAAGGATCAGGTCCGGTGAAAATCCCGTTGCTTCGGCTATCTGCCTGCCCATCCCGTACCGATTGATCCGCGTATTTCCCGATAAGTGGATAATGCCGCCAAAAGCATTCTCCGCCAATTCATTCAGGGCTGCTCCCAGCGTGATGACATCTACCGGGGTGCGAATTTCATTTTCCGGAAATTTGACGGTCTCTCCTCTTTTCAGTTTCTCCAGGGTCTCCGCCAGGAATGAATTTCCCTTCCCCATGACCGGCAATCCCATCACCAGGGAAAGCCTCGCCACCACATTTTTCGCCGAAGCGGCCAGCACGGTCTGCTCCGCCTTCACCTTGGTCCGGGCATAAACATTGATCGGGACCGGCAGGTCCGACTCGGTATAATGACCCTTTTTACCGTCAATCACCGAGTCGGTAGAGCAAAAAACCAATTTGGCGCCTGTCTCCCGGCAAAGTCTGGCCAGGCGCTCCGTGACCCCTATATTCATCGCTTCGGCTATAGCCGGGTGGTTCTCACAAAAATCGATATTCGCTATGGCAGCCGTGTGTATCACCGCATCCGGCCTTACCGAATGCATCAGCAGGCTCAACTTTTCCAAATCGAGCAGATCGATCGGGTGATAATGGACGGGCCGGCTGTTATTAGGCCCTTCTGTCCTGCCGGCCCCATGAACCTCCCATTGCACACCAGCCTGTGCTAATATGCTTCCTGCCACGAACCCATTACTTCCAGTTATTAATAATTTCATGTCTTTCTACCGTTTTACTGATTTTTGGGTCCTGTTTTTCTGGTTTACCTCCATTAACCGAAGTCTAAATCTCCACGGCCGGTTTCGGCGGCCTGCGTTTTAACAATGCCTCCCTGGTAAAAAAGAACGCATAGAGGGTGATCATTACAAAACAAAATAGGGGGATACCATAGGAGGGACGGACGCCATATTTATCTGCAATCATACCCTGGATCGGCGGAAATACGGAGCCGCCAATGATCGCGAAATTCAAAAGCGCCGAACCCTTACCGGTGAACGCCCCGATATCCTCTATGGCCAGGCTGAAAAGTGTCGGGAACATGATAGACAGGAACAGTCCCAATCCTGCCATGAAGAACTCATTATATCCCGTATTGAAAAAGATACAGATCCCGTAGAGCAGGATCATCCCTAATCCATAGATACCGACCAGCTTATGTGCTTTTACATATTTGAGGATGAATACGGCAATGATCCCCATGACTGCCGTAAATATATAGTATAAAGTCAGATAGCCGGCGGCTTTGTCATCCCCGAACCCCAGCACCGTTTTCATATAAGGGATAAAAAAACCTGCTGTACAGGCTTCCGCACCCATATAAAAAAACATAGCGAATACGCCATAGAACAAATGCCGGTAGGACATTCCTTCCTTTATAATTCCTTTTAGGGTGAACTTCTCGTCTTCGCCCGGCTTCATGGAAGGCAAATGAGAGAAATACATCAGGACCGCAATAAGCAGCAGGCTGATAGCCAGAAGCAGGTACGGAAAATGATACCGGATCTGACCGCTATTGTTATAGATCAGGGCAGTGGCAACCAACGGGGTCGCAGCATAGCCTACCCGCGAAAACACCTGCACGAAGTTGATCCGCTGATGGGCGCCTTCCGGATCTCCCAGCATCGCGGCAAAGGGGTTTGCCGCCACATTGATGATCGTCAGGCCCGTAGAGATGATAAAGATGGCCGCCAGCACCATCGGGTAGGAATCGAAATATTTTGCGGGCATAAAAAAAGCGCAGCCTGCCACACAGGTAAGCACC
>PLXD01000621.1 GCA_003151295.1 Chitinophagaceae bacterium
ATAAAATGAACACGCTGCATTGGCACCTTACCGACGGACCCGGGTGGAGACTGGAGATAAAAAAATATCCCCGGCTTACCCAAATTACCGCCTGGCGCACCCATGCCACCTGGAGGGACTGGTGGGGAAGCGGACGTAAATACATGAAGGAAGGGGATCCAATGGCCTATGGGGGCTATTATACACGGGACCAGGCGAAAGAGATAGTGGCCTATGCCGCCGAAAGGGGGATCACCCTGATCCCGGAAATAGAGATGCCCGGCCACTCCGATGAAGTGACGACGGCTTATCCCTCCCTGTCCTGCTCAGGCATTCCCTACACGAACGGCGAATTATGCCTGGGCAATGACTCCACCTTTACCTTCCTGGAAGACGTACTTACGGAGGTCATGGAGATCTTTCCCTCCGTTTATATTCATGTGGGAGGAGACGAGGCCAATACAGAGAGCTGGAAACATTGCCCCAAATGCCAGGAGCGTATCCGCCACGAAGGGCTTAAAGATGAATATGAACTGCAGAGCTATGGGATACGGCGTATCGAAAAATTCCTGAATGCCCATGGACACAAACTGCTGGGATGGGACGAGATCCTGGAGGGCGGCCTGGCTCCCGCGGCCACGGTCATGTCATGGAGAGGAGAGAATGGAGGTATTAAAGCCGCCCGTATGGATCATGATGTGGTCATGACGCCCGAAGCCTATTGCTATTTTGATCACTACCAGGCAGACCCCGCCACGCAGCCCGATGCCATCGGTGGCTATTTGCCGCTTAAAACAGTATATTCCTACGAGCCGATACCCGCAGAGCTGGAACCTGCAAAGCAGCAGCATGTGCTCGGTGCGCAAGCCAATTTGTGGACCGAATACATCCCTTCCGTCTCACAGGCCGAATATATGATCTTTCCTCGTTTGCTGGCGCTCGCAGAAGTCACCTGGTCGCCGAAAGATCGACGTGACTGGACGGATTTCAGGAACAGGTTGTACCGGCATTATGCGATGTTGCAGTCTTTGAATGTCAACTATTGCCGGCCTTCCAGCCAGGTGGATATCAATGCCACCGTTGACTACGCCGGTAAGAGCACCCAACTCTCGATGGAGAGCGAGCAATATTCCCCGGTGATCCGCTATACCCTTGATGGCAGCAGGCCTACCGTCTCTTCCACCCTGTATACGGATCCTTTTACCATCAGGGACAGCGCCAGGCTGCGGGCCGCGGTTTTCCAGGATACCAGCCTGCAGGGGACACCCGCTTCAAAAGACGTGGACTATCACAAAGCCATCGGCAAAACCGTGACCTATAATCTTCCCTATAGTGACGATTATATTGCCCGGAAAGAATCCACCCTGGTGAACGGCTACCGGGGTTCCCTGCAGTCTTTTGGAGACGGCCAGTGGCAGGGATTTACAAATGACATGGATATCACCGTCGATATGGATAAGCCCGGACCGCTGAACAGTCTTTCTATGCGGTTTATGCAGATGACAGGTCCCGGCGTCTTCATGCCGGCCTATGTGGAAGTATCGGTTTCGGATAACGGAAAAGATTTTAAGACCCTGCAAAAGATCGACAACGATGTGCCGGTGACCCTTTCGGCCCTCCTGATCAAAGACTTCAAGTTTGACTTGCACGGACAAACGGCCAGGTATATACGGGTGCTGGCAAAAAATACGCAAGGCTTTCTTTTTACGGACGAAGTGGTCATTTACTAACCGGAGATTGGGTGACAAACCGGTAGCCTACTCCCGATTCGGTGAGGATATATTCGGGGCGGTCGGCCTTCTTTTCGATCTTTTTTCTCAGCTGGGCGATAAAGACGCGCAGGTACTGGGTCTGTTCAATATAGTCGGGGCCCCAGACTTCCCGTAACAGGTATTGATGGGTCAGGACCTTTCCTTCATTTTTTCCGAAAAGGGCCAATAGGTCATACTGGGTAGCCGTCAGCTTGAGTAGTTCATCATTCACTTTCACCGTCCTGGCAGAGAGATCAATCTCGAGTCCCTTGAATTGAAGGAGGGGATCACTGCCTTTCCGGCTGTCGTTCCGAAGAGCCGACCGGATCCTGGCCAGTAATTCCCCCGTATGGAAGGGCTTGACCAGGTAGTCATTGGCGCCACTGTCCAGGGCCTCGATGATATCGCCTTCCTTGCTCTGCACGGATAGGATGATCACCGGCTTACTGCACCACTCCCGCATTTTCCGCAGCGTGACCTGGCCGTTCTCATCCGGCAGACCTAGGTCCAGGATGATCAGGTCCGGGAGATGGTTGATCATCTTCAGTAACCCTTCCCGGGCAGTAGCCGCTTGCACGACTCTATACCCATTGGATTGCAAGGTGATCTCCAACAATCTTCTTATGGGGATTTCATCATCGATGACCAATATTTCCGCCGTACTCATGTCCCCGCTAGTTTAGGTGAAATTTTTCCGTCGCTACGCTGATCTCGAAGCGCGCTCCCCCCGCCCCCCTTGTTCCCCCTGCACCGCCAGCTCTGTTCGTCAGGGTCACGGTACCATTATGAGCCTCCACAAAACCCTTTACAATGGACAACCCTAGCCCGACCCCATGGCCCCCCGGGTTATTCAACCGGTAGAATTTTTCGAATACCTTTCCGATCTCTTCTTCCGGGAAGCCGGGACCATTGTCTTCCACGAAGATCACCACCCTTCCGCCCTGGTCACCAGTCGGGCAGTCGGCCCCGATACGGATCAAAGATCCTTCCGGCGTATACTGGGTCGCATTATAGACGAGGTTGAAGATCGCCTGCTCCATCAGCCCGTAATCCATCCTCACCAGCGGCAGGTCCTCCATCACACAGATCTCCACCTGGTGACGGACCAACTGCTCATCCAGATTCTTAATAATTGCGCAGACCAGCTCATGGACATTACACCAGTCTTTTTTAGGCTGGATAGTTCCCGATTCGAGCCGGGACATATTCAACAGGTTCTCTACCTGCCNNCGATCGGCGTACGCAGCTCGTGCGACAGGGAGTTCAGTATGGTATTGTATAATTTAAGGGTCCGGGTCTTCTCTTCCTTCTGCCGGGCCCCTTTTTCAATTTGACGGATCTTATATGTGAGTACCGCATTCACCAGCGCGATGACAAAATACATCGACAACAGGATCTTATCCTCCGTATTCCCCACCCGAAAATTGTATCGGGGCAGCAGGAAAAAGAAGTCCCAGATCATGGCGCTTAATACCGCCGCCAGCAGTACGGGAAGAATGGTGAAGAACAGGGCGATCACCGATAGGGTCAGCAATAAGATGAACGCTGCCACCTGCGGCCCCATATACCCGGATAACAAGAAACAAACCCCCGATACCAGGCAGACCCCGAAACTACTCAGCAAATACTGCTGTTTCAGGCTAATCGGGGGATTCACGATAAATAAGGAAAGAGCATGGATATCATACAT
>PLXD01000616.1 GCA_003151295.1 Chitinophagaceae bacterium
TATTCCCCCGCTACCGGAATACCCTGGGCGGTCAATAAGGAATTCCCCAAAATGACGGAGCTCATGGTATGTTCATTCAACGGGTTACCCACCCCCTTATGGTAGTAAGCCATAGATCCCAGTTTGTGCCGGTGCACCAACTGATCAAGGGCAACGGAAGTACGGGCGGCCCGCTCTAGTTCCTGCGAGGAACAATACTGCCTTATGTCGAAATTGTCTCCGAACTCGCTTACTTTAGCGGCTATCTCCTGTTCCGTTACCTGCAAGCGTAAACCGGAAAGCTCATCCACTTCGATCACTTCAATATGCCCGCCGAATGTTGCTAGATGGAGTGTAAGGTTCGAATAGATATCCAGCATGCCGCCATAATAATTGCCCATAACGCCCAGCCGGTTGTAATACATGGAATGGGCCACCTTGGCCGCAGCCATCCATTCTTCTATTTCGCCCCAGGCTATCGGATCATCATACAATATACCCGTAACCTGGTAAAATGGAATATCCGCCCGTTTAAAAACGTTGGCGATTTCCGGTACCGGACAGGCCGAACAAAAGGCCAACCACTCTCCGGTCATCCTGGTCCGGTCCCCGAGTTGATTGAACGACAGATAATCCATGGCCGGCGCAGGAGACAGATTCAACACAATAACCGGGACCTTTGCCCGTCTGACCACCGGAAGCACGGTAGAGGACAAGGCATAGGTAGTTACATAGAGGAAAATCAGGTCCACGTCTTCCTGCTTAAACCGGCCGCCTGCTTCAAAAGCCTTTTCAGGCGTGTCGATTAAACCGAGATTAACCATTTTCACCCCGAAACCGCTAAGCCGTTCGCATACAATGTCCACATAACCCGAAAGCCGTTCTTTCAATCCTTCAAATTGTTCCCAATATGCTTCCAGCCCTATACCGAAAAGGCCAATTTTAAGCGCAGTTTTCATCGTCTTATTTTAATATTCTGCTCAGCCGGACCTATAAATTTAAATTTCATTACTTATCTTAGTAGATTACATCAAAACTATTTAAACCAGTTCTTCTTAAGACAGAGGATTTGACATTTGAGATGTATTTTTTGGCATGAGAATTAGCTTTGTTTCGGGAGAATAAGGAATATCCGATTGTCTAAATGATCAATTATTATAAATATTTGTCGGTTAGCCCGGAAGATGAGCATTGGGGGTTATGCGTTCTAAATACGGGATGCACGCACATTGAACCTTCAGGCCCCTATCCCGTTAAAACCCATCCCACACATCATTATTTCAATTGGAACAAGGGCCGTGTCCTTGATGAATATCAAATAATATACATTACAAGGGGTCAGGGCATTTTTGAATCGAAGAGTTATAAACAAAACATCATCAAGGCGGGTACCATCATCATCCTTTTCCCCGGAGAACGGCACCGCTACAAACCCAACCAGCAAACAGGCTGGGATGAATACTGGATCGGCCTGAAGGGGGAAATAATAGATAACCTGATCGCCAAAAGCTTCTTTAAACCGGAAAACCCATGCTTGTACATTGGCTTTAACGAAAGCATATTTAATATTTTCAGCGGCATTATTGACGGAACGAAACGCGACCATCCGGGGCATCAACCATTGATTTCAGGAGCTGCCCTGCATCTTATGGGGAGTTTTTATTCTCTCAGCAAGCAAAATTTATTTGAAGAGGAAGACAAGGATATTATTGTTAACAAAGCCAGGATCCTGTTCCGTTCCCATGCGGAGTATGTCTTTTCCCCCGAAAAGGCAGCGGAGGAACTGCAGGTCGGCTACTCCTGGTTCAGGAAAGTTTTCAAAAATCAAACGGGTCTTTCCCCTGGCCAATATTTCACACAGGTTAAAATGGAAAAGGCCAGGGAAATGCTGTCAGATCCCAACCTGTCCATAAAGGAAATAGCCTATAACCTTACCTTCGATTCAAGCTATTATTTCTGCAAAGTATTTAAAGAGAAAAACGGTTTGACGCCGAGGGATTACAGGAGAAAAATATCCGGCGATAACTTTAAATTATAAAGGATTCCCAGGAATAGCTTTTTGAATAGCTTAGGTAGAATACTTGTTGCATCATAGAATGAAAAAAGCCCTGGGAACGGGGCACACCCTATTCGTGGAAAATATAAATTTCAACTCTTCTGTTCAGGTCTTTTGTCGGGTAGTCCCTGGATATTCCCCTGCCTTCCGCCTCTATGCGTGCAGGGGGGATACCAAATTTTGACGAGAGCAGGCGAGCGATTTCATGGGCTCTTTTTTGGGAAAGATCCAGATTGTAGGTTTCCGGGCCGTTATCATCCGTAAATCCCACCACTTGTATTTTCTTTATGCCAGGCCTGGTCAGGAGGCTCCGGTATCGCTGTAAGGTGTCCGGATTTTGTATCAGGTATTTGTCAAAATCAAACTGGATATTACGGATGACGATGGTGTCAGTTGCCGGCGGAGGATGGGATAACCTCGGAGTATCGATCACCCGGCGAGGTTCAGGCCTGCCTCTTCCAGGGATGTCTGGTAGGGTATCGGAGAAACCAGGATCCGGGTCCCCGGACCTGTTATCGGAATGTCGCCTGGTGATTGAATACAGTGAGTCTTTTATTTTCTGCTCGTTCATACAGGGCGTCCCCTTTACCTGGACGACGGAGATATCGTCCACCAGGATATCGATGGTCGGGTTGGGCCAGCCCCGCTGTTCCATGATGTCGGCGTTAGCGGCCCGGACGAAGTTGCCGACGATCAGCGTGGTGGAATTGGCGGTGGGGACGAATTCTTTTTTGATCTCAAACCAGCCGTTCTTCAGGTCCTTCGTCGTTGCACCCGTGAAAGAAAGGTAGCTTCGGGGTTGTAAGATAGAGTCTCCCTGCACAAAAACAAAACGGGTAGTAAACCACAGACCTATGTCACGCAGATTGGGGCAGCGGGTGCTAAGCTTCGTTTTGTTGTCCGGGCTGGCGATCTTTAGGCTGACTGTGTACCGTTCCCCGGCCTGAAGGGGACATAAGAGCATGGTCTCCCAATATTGACGATTGACGGTTTCCCGGCTGACGGCGA
>PLXD01000404.1 GCA_003151295.1 Chitinophagaceae bacterium
TTGACGGTTTCCCGGCTGACGGCGACGATCTGCAGGTGCCGGCTACCCGTGGCGGAAGGAAATCGGGGGAAGTAACCCGTTGTAAGTTTCCGGCTTAAAAAGAACCAGGCGGAGGGGCTGCAAGGCTGACTGAATTCAGCGCAGGTATTGACATCTTCAAAGGAAGGGTTCGGCACGAGGTTCTGGCCCTGCATCCTCTGACACAACAGGAATACGAGGACGAGCGGCAAGGCTGCATGACGAAAAAAAGATTTATAGATTGAGCTCATAAAAATAAGAGGCTGAAGATATGAATTTTGGCCGGTTCGATACAATCAACGCAAAATCCGCGGCTCCCGCTGTTTACACGAACAACTGAGACGAGATACTTGTTTTTCACGGTTACCTATCGTCGTAAAGGCCACCGAAACAACAAATTCGTGATTTCGCGATTGTTAACGCCACTCAGGCCATAAATCCTTACTGAGGTTTCAGGTTCTTTGCCGGGCTGGCTTTGGCTGCCTTTACTATGAGTGTAAGCATTGTCGCCATCGAAACGGCTAAGATCCCCGCGGCCGGTATCAAAAAGGGCAGCCACGACAAATTGACCCTATATGGAAAATCGTGGAGCCATTTGCTGGAGACGTAATATGAAATTAAAAAGGCTATGATAATTGAAATGGAAATGAGATACAAAAAGCCTTTTATGATAAGGAATAAAATCGATATTACGGTAGCACCTAATATTTTTCTAATACTTATCTCTTTCGCTTTTTGAGAGACATTAAAATAAGTCAATCCCAAAAGACCAAGGCAGGCTATAAAGACGATAATAGGCGTGAATATCTTAAGAATATTACCCAATCTTTCTTCTGATTTATATTTTGCATCAAATACTTCATCTAAAAAGTCAAAGATGAAGACATTCACGTTGTTATATTTTGTGATAGTGGACTTTATAGACTCCAAAAAGCGAGGCAGATCGGTGTTTTTATTAAATTTAAGGTATATCCTCCCGTCGCCGTTATTTGTCCAGTTATATGACGTATCCGCCCTGACAAAGAATCCAATCGCATAATGAGATTTGAATAATAGGCGCAGATTGAAAGCTCATGGAGGGCATTTCTATTGTGTCTGCCCCGATCTTAGCCTTAGCGCCTATAGCGAAGATTCGATCTGCATTTTTATTAAACGAATCGTAGGAATACTCATGCGTCAAATATAAGAGCATGGTCATACATACGGCGAGCCCCATGGACAAACCGAATATGTTTATGAACGCGAATAATTTATTCTTAAAAAGATGCCGTTTTGCTAATTTCAAAAAGTGAATAAACATACCCGAAATTTTAGCTTTTGATAACATGCCGTAGCCAGCTAATGCTGAAATTGAGGTAAATTTTGATTTATGGATGTGTTTCCGTTAATAAATATGCTTTCGTATGCATGTTAGTGTGGTTAATGGAAGCGGTCGGAAGATAACCGTTATTGTGAAAGTGATGGCAGGGGCGGTCGGTATAGCCCGCGTAAGCTGGCTGCAATATATTATAAAATTCAGGCCGGCCCTACAATCCTCAGATAAAGAGAGGAAGTGCAAAAGCGATACTATTGATGCCCGCAAAATAAGCCGTCAACTATCCAAAGCAGCATTACCAGCTATTTATATACCTGTCGTAGAAGTAGAACATATCCGCACATTAGTACGGCACTTTTTTAACCGCTCTTCTTCCACTCCCTTCCTTTCACCATGCATCCCGAATGGGTTCAGCCTCTTGGACAGCTATCAAAGTAATATGGCTGTTGCTAGTCCTTTTTTTCCGGCGGAGACACTCCAATGTAGCTACAATAGATCCTCGCTTCCTTACTTCGATATCTTCTCAGATGAGGATAAGCCTTAGCGAATAAAACATACCTTTGAAAATACCTTTAAAACTCCATTTTTTAGAGGATTTTTTGTACCTTTAAATATAATTTTTTAGTATGAATTGGAAAGAACATATATCGTCTGATCCTGCTATTATGTTTGGCAAGATGGTAATTAATGGTACAAGGATACCTGTGGAGTTAATCCTGGAAAAGCTGGCCTCGGATTATTCCTTTGATGATTTAAAGAAGGCATATCCGCGTATAACGACAGGCGATATTCAAGCCTGTTTACTATTTGCTGCCGATAATACCAAACATGAAAAGACACTAGCAGTCGCATAAATGAAGTATCAAATAGTCGCAGACGAGAGTGTAGATTTCAGAATTGTGATCCAATTGAGGCAAATTGGCCTGATTGTATATGCTATTGCTGAACAACAGCCCTCCATAAAAGATGAAAGTGTCTTAGCTATTGCTTGCGAGAATGAGGCCTTACTGATCACGGAGGATAAAGATTTCGGAGAATTGGTTTTTCGTTTGCAACTTCCGCACCGGGGTATATTATTAATCAGAATAACGGAGGCCGGGCAGAAAATAGCATCTGTTGTAAGGACGGTTTCTAAGTATCATACAGAACTGCTCAATAAATTCTCCGTAATCAATGACAATAAGCTTCGAATTAAAGAATAGAACCATTCCCCTTTCTTCATAGTAGCAACAAATAGCCTTTCATCCACATCAGGGATGCTGGCCTCTACCCAAAAATTGAGTTCCGGGAAATCATATATATGGAGGCTTATAAGAATTATTGCAAGATTATCACTAAAAAAAACATATGGTGTAGAACGTCAGGCAGACTCCCCCCCAAAAGATAACCGTGGCTTTAAAGACCACGGTTATCTTTCCCGATCAGATTTCAGCTTATCCAGGTAAGATTTTCTCCGATACCCACGAAATTTATTTTCCGGACCCGCCGGACCCATTCAATTCATGGCTTCTGATAATCACCAATGGTTACCTCCCCCAAAGCCATCTGGCGCAAGTTACCAGGTAGCTTATGAAGCCGGATTTTGTGGATTTGGCATACAACGCTCTTTGAAAAAATCAGGCTTAAATTGCATCATAATAAATCCCTCGGATGTGCCATCGTCGGATAAGGATAAAAAACGAAAAAGCGACAAGATCGATGCTCGTAAGATAAGCCGTGAGTCCAGGATCAGACCAGGTGCAAAAACAGGATATGGCACCTGCTTATGTTCAGTGGACTTAGGATGGACGCTGATAAGCCGAAACAATACTGGAGCCGTAGGTTTATGGAAACGCTGCGGCAAATAACATTTTCATATCAGTAAAATATTCAACGGAAATATATGCACGACTCAATAAGCAGAAGAAAAGCGATCAGGAATTTGCTGGTGTTTACACCGGCCGGATTTATTCGATTTTCCAACCCTAGGGTGGCTTCAAAAGCCCCTGCACCCGCCGGGCAACACCTACCGGGACCCGGAGACAGACAGGTCCTTATTTACAGGCATTTGCTCGAACCTCGCGNNTTTGGTACACCCGCCCGATTGGAAGCTATTCGGAAACCATACCCATTTCGCCACGATGAGGGGATTCGGGATGCAGGACGGCCGGATCGTCCGGTACAAGGAGGACCTCGATACTTACACGCGAACATATGCGTTGGGGGATGTGGTATGGCCTTTCCATAATGTTTTAAATGCCCAGAACCTCGAAGAAGTGGTCGACGAACTCAGGCGGCGCGACTTGTTTATGTTCGACGTTTGGGGATATGTTCCCGGTTCCGGCGAAGGCGACTGGGAACAATTTACGGTGTCGCCCCAGGTTGCGGAACTGCTCTGCACCCACCTGGGGGATCGTTGGCTGGGAATGGACAATGGAGAGCAGGACGGACGGTATATCGGCGGATATGCCTCGCAGGTATTTCCCGTATCCGCAGACCGGAAACAACGGTATTTCCATTTTCAGCGTTATTTCGAGCGCCTGGCCGACGACCTGGGTAACCGGCTGGCCACGCTGGTCTCCCTCAACTACGGACACTATTTTCTCAAGGAAGGAATCTACACGCTGATAGGCGCCGAAACAGCCCAGGCGCTTCCGAACAGCCAGGTATATTATTCTTTTATCCGCGGAGCCGGCAAACAGTACGGCGTGCCCTGGTTTGGAAATGCGTCCGTATATAACCGGTGGAGCAATAAGAGCTATAACCGGACGGGAGATACCGTCGGACCCACCAAGGGAACCAGTCTGAGCCTGATGAAACGGCTTCTGTACAGTCATATATTGTATAACTCCATGGTCGTGGGTTTCGAAGCGGAATGGTTATACGACGCAAAGATCGGCCACGGGAACGCCCTCACGCCGATCGGCCGCATACAGCAATCCGCCGTCAGGTGGACGAACGAACATGGCATGCCCGGCGTGTTGTATACGCCCGTGGCGATCATGCTCGATTTTTTTGCCGGCTGGACCTTCCCCAGGCATCTTTATACCGGGGAAGTCTACCGGGTATGGGGAAGCCTGCCCTATAGAGCAGGCGATTTCCTCACGGACGAAATCCTGAGAACACTCTACCCGGGGCAT
>PLXD01000065.1 GCA_003151295.1 Chitinophagaceae bacterium
ATCACCCAGGAGACGCTGCAACAATACCTGTCTACCTATGGATTCCCTGATCCGGAACTGATGATCCGGACCAGCGGGGAATACCGAATCAGTAATTTCCTGCTATACCAGCTGGCCTATGCAGAATTGTATTTTACCAATGTCAGGTGGCCTGATTTCCGGAAAGAGAACCTGTACGAGGCCATTTTGGATTTTCAGGGCAGGGAAAGGCGTTTTGGGAAGACCAGCGCCCAGGTGAAGCCGGAACCTTCCCTAACGAAGTTTTCGTTATGACAGACAAATAATGAAAATTTTAGCAGCGTAAGATCCAGCCGGCCACAAAACAAGACAGGTTTTAGCGCGCAACACGAGCCGAAGGTAACCGAGCGAAGCGAACGAGACGGAACAAGGGACGCGGTTCTGGCGAAGTTCGGCATCCGGCCTTTGAATCCCGACGAAGGAAGGGATCACTGAGACCATTGAAAAGACATCATGGGTTGAAGTAAAAGACAAAATGTTTCGGATGAAATAACGATCTAAAACTAAAATTCGTTGTAAATGAGTCGATAAAAGCCTTGTGTATTGCTGTTTTTTAACAAAGACTTTTCATAAATCCCCTTAATTTGCCGCTCTAAAAACCGACTGGATGCAACGAAGATCACTGATTTGTGTTTTTTTACTAATAACTTACTGCTTACTTAACATAACTACTGCGAGTGCCCAGGTATCAGATACTACTCATCCAGGCATGTCCGTCGATCCTGATCTGGTGGCCTTAACCAATTCCAAAACTCCCAAAGAATTCATTATAGCCGGGATCAAGGTGACCGGGACCAAATATCTTGACGAGTCTCTTCTCCTCTCCATTTCAGGTCTTACAGTCGGGGATAAGGTGCTCATTCCGGGCGGCGATAATTTCAGTAAGGCGATCAATAACCTATGGAAACAGAACCTCTTCGCCGATATCGCTATTTATTTTACGAAACTGGTCGGATCGAATCTTTATCTGGAAATCAATGTGTCGGAAAGACCCCGTTTGTCAAATTACTATTTCAAAGGGGTTAAAAAATCCGACGGAGACGACCTGGCGACCAAGAGCGGGTTGGTAAAGGGAAGGCTGGTGACGGAGAACACAAAGCGGAGCGCTATCGAAGCCATCAAAAAATATTATTCGGAAAAGGGCTACCAGGCGGTATCCACCCGGATCGGAGAAACCAAGGATGCTTCTCAACCCAATTCCGAAATACTAACCTTTAACATCGTCAAGGGTCCTAAAGTACGGATCAACCAGATCAATATCTTTGGTACGGATGCCATTGCCGAATCCAAGATCAAGAAACAGCTCAAGGGAACCCATGAGCTTAGCCGTATCACCCTATATCCCCCGGACAACAAAAGCGTTTATGGAGTGAAGAAGCCCTATACTTTAATGGAGTATGTGAACGACTGGGGTTTTCTTTCCTTTACGAATACCCGGGAATTCCTGGATCCCTATCTGCGTTTTAAAATGTTCAGCTCCGCTAAATTCGATCCTAAAAAGTTCGACGAAGACAAGGGGCATGTGGTGGAATACTATAACTCACGAGGCTACCGCGACGCCGCAATCCTGGCCGATACGCAATATTATAATAACAAGGGGCAGCTGAACGTAGATATCAAAGTAGACGAAGGGCATAAATATTATTTCGGGAAGATCGGCTGGAAGGGAAATACCAAGTACTCCGACTCCATACTGAACATGTTGATGGGGATCAGAAAAGGAGATGTCTATAACCTGGATATATTAAATAAAAAACTGGGTAAGCAACTGACCCAGGAGGGTGGGGATATCAGCGGGTTGTATATGGATGACGGGTATCTTTTCTTCCGTGTCGAACCGGTTGAGACTGCTGTCTATAACGATACGATCGATTTTGAGATCCGCATGACGGAAGGCCCCCAGGCCACGATCAAGAACGTGACCATCTCGGGTAACGAAAAAACAAAGGAATACGTCATACGCAGGGAATTACGGACCATTCCCGGTGACAAATTCAGCCGGGCCGCCCTGATCCGTTCGCAACGGGAAATATCCAACCTGGGCTTTTTCAACCAGGAAAAGATCAACCCCGTCCCCGTTCCCAACCAGGAAGACGGAACGGTCGATATCAACTGGGGTGTGGAAGAGAAATCCGCCGACCAGTTGGAGCTCTCTGCCGGCTGGGGAGGGGGAATCGGTCTGACCGGTACCGTAGGTGTGACCTTCAACAACTTCTCTGTTAAAAATATCTTACGTAAATCCGCCTGGGATCCTTTACCCAGCGGCGACGGACAGAAGGTGAGCCTGCGTATCCAATCCAACGGTAAGGCCTATCAGTCCTATAACGCCTCATTTACGGAACCCTGGCTGGGCGGGAAAAAGAATAATTCACTGACCGTCAGCCTGTACAAGAGTGTCTTCCGGACGGGAGGCTATAATCGCGGATCGAATACCTATTCTTTCAGCGATACCAACTCCCTGAAAAATTTCGGCGTCACGGTGGCACTGGGTAAACGTCTGAAATGGCCCGATGACTTCTTCACGCTGACCTATTCTGTAAATTACACTCAGTATGAGCTGAATAATTATTCCCTGTTCACCAGTAATTTCAGAAATGGTACTTCCAAGAATTTCAGTTTCAAACTGGCATTGAGCAGGTATTCTCTGGATCAGCCGATCTATCCGACGAGCGGTTCCAGCCAGTTGCTGAGCGTACAGTTTACTCCTCCTTATTCCCTGATCAATACGAGCATTACTACGGCCGATAGTTATAAATTGCCGGAATTCCACAAATGGCGTTTCACCAGTGAATGGTATCTCCCGATCGGGGATAAAATGGGTGCGGATAAAAGCCGCCAGTTCGTATTGAAGGCTTCCATGAAATACGGCTTCATGGGCCGGTATAACAGCAATCTCGATTTTTCTCCCTTCGAGCGCTTCCAGTTAGGAGACGCAGGCCTGACAAACAACTTCGGCCTATTGGGGTATGATATCATTTCCCAGCGCGGATACCCGGTCTACCAGAATTCCGATCCGAAAGTCAACCCCGATCAGCAACAGGCCAGCCAGTTCTTTACCATTTTCAATAAGTATACGCTGGAATTGCGCTATCCCTTCGCTACCAGTTCCGCCAGCACTATTTACGGGGAAACTTTCTTCGAGGCGGCCAACGGATGGTTTGACTATAACAGTTACAACCCCTTCCGTCTCCGGCGCAGCGTAGGGGTGGGCATGCGGTTCTTCCTGCCTATGTTCGGCCTGTTGGGCTTCGATTATGGGGTCGGCCTGGACAGGATCCAGAACGGATCTCTGAAGAATGCGACCCGGTTTACCTTTATGTTGGGTTTCGAACCGGAATAATGAGTAATTTTCAGTCTCTAAATTTTAAAATGATGGAGAGGATTAAGAAAATATTCTTTGCTACCG
>PLXD01000393.1 GCA_003151295.1 Chitinophagaceae bacterium
CGACTCAGGCAAAGGGTCGAACGGAGAAGCAAATGGAAACCCTCTCAACCTGCCTCAGGACAGGATTATCGGTCAACCGGGAAAAATGCGATAGAAGTTTATCAGTTCTCAGGAAGTATATCCGTTCTTGTTATGCCTCTACAATGCGATCTGCACCTTTTTGCCCGTTGCCACCGCTAAATAGATAGCATCGATAATTTTCAGATCCTTAACCGCCTCTTCCCCATCTATAGGCACCGGGGGCTGTTCTCCCGCCAGCAGGATACCCGACATTTTCTCCATTTGCACCGTCTGATGGGTCACATGGGGCTGGGTCAACGCTCCTTTACTGGTGCGGCCCTCGATAGGNNTATCAAGGTCGTTCATGCTATAAGTGGACAAGCAGGAAGCTACCGCCCCACCGGGAAAACCTAACTGGAATTGAATGGTCTCGTCGACTCCCTCTTTAAATTTCACGTGGTCGGTCTTGGTTTCCTGGGCAGTGACCCAAATGGGATCTTCCCCGACCATATAGCGCGAACCATTGATGGAATAAATGCCTATGTCCATCATCGCGCCGCCTCCGGCCAATTGCTTATTCAGGCGCCATTGCGTGGGATCGCCTATTGTAAAGCCGGATAATCCTTGGAAAAACTTAATCTTACCCAGTTCGCCCGCTTTCCGCATCCGGATGATCTCCAGGGTCTTCGGCTCAAAGTGCATCCGGTATCCCACCAGCAATCTGACATTCGCTTTCTTACAGGCATCGACCATCTCCTGCCCTTGCCTGGCATTCAATGCCATCGGTTTTTCGCAGATGACCTGTTTCCCGGCCTGGGCTACGCGTATAACCTCGTCATGATGCAGGCCATTCGGCGTAATGACGTAAACGGCATCAATATCCGGGTTGTCTTTGATATTATCAAAGTTCTTGTAGTTGTAACAGTTCTTTTCCGGGATATTGTATTTGCTCTGCCAGTCCTTGATTTTAGAAGGCGTTCCGCTGATCACCCCGACCAATTTGGCCTTTTTACACGATTGCATAGCCTCAGCGACCCGGGTCCCATAACCGCCCAGACCCATAATCGCCACCCTTAGCACCGGCCCATCGTAGGGCCGCTCGTGGGATTCCTGCCCGGCGGGACTATCGGCAGCACTGCATTCCCGTAGATTCAGAAAAGGCAGCGCCATGGCCGAAAGGGTGAGTTTTTGTAAAAAATTACGGCGTGAATTCATAAGAAAACGATTTTACGTTAAGTTAAGACAAGTCCGGATGTTAAATGGCAAAAATTTAAAATAGTAGTCTCAAAACCAATTTTACAAAAAATATTGCCTCAAAAAACGCCGGTCCGCTTTATCAAAGTCCCTCCAAAAATAAATTGCAACTAATTGATATACAATATAAGTTACTTACATTGCATTTGCTACAATTGCTTTAGCTAGATAAATTAACTTCTTGAAACTAACCGGTTTTATAATATTGTTAAGCATGGTGAATACCCACCTTGCGGCGCAATATTTCTTTACCGGCGAAGTGTTGGATTCGCATGGGGATAAATTACAGAATGTATCCATTACCGTCAAATCTTCAGGGTCCACCTACAGAACCGATAGCTTCGGGGATTTTCGGATTATTTCTACTAAAGCCGACGATACACTTACATTTTCGTTTGATGGATATAAACACTTCACCACCTCCGTCATGGCAACAGCATCCTTACAGATTACATTAAAAATACTGTCATTTACGGCAGGATCAATGAAGAACCAGTTAACATCGGTCATCAAAGGCATAAAGATAGATAATAACGTATCCGGTACCGATCATGACGCCTATAACAGCCTGGTCGAAAACCCTTTTGTAGGGCAATCCGCAACGGTATCCATTCCGGGTAGCATTAACCTGGTCTCTTACAGGAACATAAGAAGATTCCTGGACATGGGATATATGGTACCTCCTGACGCTGTAAAGATTGAAGAAATGTTGAACTATTTCAATTTTTATTATGAAGAGCCCGAAATGGGAAAAATATTTCACTGCTCATCGGATTTGTTGTCTTGTCCCTGGAACACAGCCCATAAATTATTATGTCTGGACATTTGCGCCAGGAAAGTGGATTTAGAAACCGCCCCCCCGGGAAATTTGACTTTTTTGATCGATGCGTCCGGTTCCATGGATATGCCCAATAAATTACCCCTTGTCAAATCGGGGTTCCGTTTATTGGTTAAGAATCTTCGTGACAGGGACACTGTTTCAATTGTCCAATTTGGCGAGAAGGTTGGTGTCGTTTTGGAAGGGATACCCGGATCTAAAAAAGACGAAATTATCAGGGCAATAGAAGAGATGGTGCCTGATGGACCGACACCAGGTGAAACAGGGATCAAACTGGCATATAAAGTCGCACAAAACCATTTCATACAAGGGGGGAATAATAGAATCATACTGGTAACTGACGGCGATATCAGCGAGGGAATTTTCACTGAAAACGAATTGGAAGATTTCATCGAACAGCAAAAACAGGCCGGCATACACCTCACCTGCGTGGGCATTGGAATGGGCAGTTCCAAATATTCCAGATTGCCCGAACTGGCTCAAAGAGGGCAGGGAAATTTTGCTTATATAGATGACGAAGGGGATGCGGAAAAGTTGCTTGTCGAAGAACTTGCACAAACCAATTTTGCCGTGGCGGATAGTATGTATGTCACGACCGAGTTTAACCCGGCCCTGGTAAAAGCGTTTCGCCTGATTGGATTTGATAATAAGAAAAGCGTTCTGGAAGACACCTCATTCAGATTGAAAGGCAGTAAGATCGTCTCCGGCCATTCGGCATTTGCTCTTTTTGAATTAGTCCCTAAGGATGATTCTACTGCCTTGGCCGATTCGACAGCCGCGCA
>PLXD01000189.1 GCA_003151295.1 Chitinophagaceae bacterium
AATGCTGCGGGTACTTTCTATCATTTCCTGGATGAGCTGAGTGTGGAACTGATCGCGGTGGAGGCAGCCGGTCATGGGGTGACAAGCGGCATGAGTGCGGCGACTACCCAATTGGGTAAGCCCGGTGTCCTTCATGGCAGCCGGAGCCTGGTCATGCAAACAGCCGATGGACAGGTCGTAGAGCCGCATAGCATATCCGCCGGATTGGATTACCCGGGCATCGGTCCTCTTCATGCAAATCTTTATGAAAGCGGGCGGGGCACATTCCTGAGCGCCACGGACGAGGAAGCCCTGGCGGCTGCTTTTGAGCTGGCTAAACTGGAAGGGATCATCCCGGCCCTGGAGTCCGCCCATGCCCTTGCCGGCCTGGATCAGTTGCAACTGAACGAAAAAGATACGGTGGTGCTCTGCCTGAGCGGGCGGGGCGATAAAGACCTGGCCACCTATATGCGTGCGATGGATGGAGGGGTAGCTTGAACCGTTTGAGGAATGATGAGATTTTGAATGATGAGATGAGGGGTTAAGCGCCAATCTTTACGGAGGATAGGTATATGTTTTTGGAATGGGTCTCAAATTAGATTGTGCAAGATTAAATTGTGCGCAATCTAATTTGACGGTAATTTGACAGCCTTCAAAAAAGAAAGATACAATGAGCAGAATACAGGAATTATTTGCCAGGAAGAATAAGAAAGTACTGAATGTCTATTGCACGGCGGGATATCCTGCATTGGACAGTACCCTTCGGGTCATGAAGGCGCTGCAGGAAAACGGCGCCGACCTGGTAGAACTTGGCATGCCGTATGGCGATCCCCTGGCAGACGGTCCGGTGATACAGGCCAGTGGGGGCAAAGCGCTTGAGAATGGGATGACGATTGTCAGGCTGTTCGAACAACTCAAAGAACTCCGGCCGGCAGTACGGGTACCGGTAATCCTGATGGGCTATATGAACCCCGCCCTGCAATATGGATTTGAAGGATTTTGCAGGGAGGCGGCTGCCGTGGGCGTCGACGGACTGATCCTGCCCGATCTGCCTATCTATGAGTTTGAGACCGAGTATGGTGCGATCATAAAAAAGTATGGACTGGATTTTATCTTCCTGGTGACTCCCGAGACCTCCGAAGCAAGGATCCGGAAGGTCGACGCACTTAGTACCGGGTTTCTTTATGCGGTATCCTCCTCCTCCATTACCGGCAAGGACAAGAATATGGATAGCCAGCAGGGGTATTTTGAACGGCTGGAGAAAATGAAATTGAAGAACCCTGTGCTGGTAGGCTTTGGCATCAAGGACAGTAAAACCTTTGAAGTGGCCACCATGCACACGATTGGTGCCAATATAGGCACGGCCTATATACAGGCGTTGGAGAATAATCCGGATATCGAGTCGGCGACAAAACAATTTTTGACAACTATCTTACAATAGGACTTTCCTGCAATAAGACTTTTTACTATGGATCTTCTTTTTAAGGTCTTTTTAAAATGTCTTTTAAAGGGTCTCTATTTCAACGGGATAACCAGTATGCGTGTAGTAATCATAAAATATAATGCAGGAAACATTCAATCCGTTCTGTATGCACTGGAACGGATCGGGATACAGGCTATCGTAACGGATGACCATGAGCTGATATGCTCGGCGGATAAGGTGATCTTTCCGGGGGTCGGGGAAGCCAGCACGGCTATGAGATACCTGGAAGAAAGGAACCTGGATACGCTCATCAGGGACCTGAAGCAGCCGGTGCTGGGTATTTGTCTGGGTATGCAACTGATGTGTCGCTCCAGTGAAGAAAATGATACGGAATGCCTGGGGATCTTCGGGACGGAGGTAAAGAAGTTTGCCCCTTCGGCCGTCCAGGTCGCCGGGGGGCTTAAAGTGCCCCAGATCGGATGGAACACCATCTATGATCTTCGCACGGATCTATTCAAAGGCATCAATGATCAGAGCTATTGCTATTTTGTCCATGGGTATTACGCGGCATTAGGTGAACATACGATCGCCACGACGGATTATGTCCACCCTTATAGCTCGGGCCTGCATAAGGCGAATTTCTACGGAGTGCAATTTCATCCCGAGAAAAGTGCGGCAGTGGGTGAGCGGATATTGACAAATTTTTGCCAGGGAATTGATGGATAATAACACTAAAAAACTATGCAGATTAAAGAAGTTCCCATAGAGCAGGTTTTGAAAATGCGGCAGGAAGTCATGTATCCGAATCTTTCCATAGAAGAGTTGAGATTGCAGGACGATCCCACCGGTAAGCATATCGGATTATATGTGGAGGACGAACTTGTTTCCGTGATATCCGTTTTTTTGGAACACGATGTGATGCGGTTTAGGAAATTTGCGACACAGACACATTTGCAGGGAAAAGGTTACGGCACGCGATTGTTAGTCCATGTTATGAAAATGGCGGAAGAGCTGCGATGCAGGAAGGTATGGTGTCATGCGCGGGTATCCGCTAAGGGCTTTTATGGAAAGTACGGGATGAAGCCCGTCGGCGATACCTGGTATAGCCATGGGATAGCGTTTGTTAAAATGGAAAAAGCCAGCGGAATAGAGGTAATTCCGGCAATAGATATCATCGGGGGCAAATGTGTCCGTCTGACGCAGGGAGATTATGAACAAAAGAAAGTGTATAACGAGCATCCGCTGGAAGTGGCCAAAGAATTTGAGGATGCCGGCTTGCAGAGGCTGCACCTCGTGGACCTGGATGGGGCGAAGGACGGTGCTGTGAAGAACTGGAAAGTGCTGGAAACGATTGCCGGGAAGACGAAGCTGGTCATCGATTTCGGGGGGGGTATAAAAACGGGAAATGATGTCGACATTGTGCTGAATTCTGGTGCGGCCATGGCTACCATCGGGAGTATCGCCGTAAAAAAAGGAGAGCTCTTCCTGAGCTGGCTGCAGGCGTACGGTGCGGATAAATTCCTGTTGGGTGCCGATGTAAAAGAGGAGAAGATCGCGGTGGGAGGCTGGTTGGAAACGACCGATATCTGGGTCTATGATTTCATCGGGGAATACCTGCAAAAAGGAGTGAAGCAGGTTTTTTGTACGGATGTTGGAAAAGACGGCCTGCTCGAAGGTCCTTCCCTGGATCTGTACCGGAATATTCTCGGAAAATTTCCAGGCCTGCATTTCATAGCCAGCGGGGGAGTAAGTGTGATAGACGATGTATATCAGCTGGCTGATATCGGCTGTTCCGGGGTGATCATCGGCAAAGCGATCTATGAAGGCCGGATCACACTGCAAGAATTGGCGGGAATTTAATCTTTTAAAAATAAGATCTTGCTTACCAAACGTATCATACCCTGTCTCGATATCCGCGACGGGCGCACCGTAAAAGGGGTGAATTTTGAGAATATCCGTGATGCCGGTGACCCGGTGGAATTAGGTGCGCTCTATGCTCAGCAGGGGGCAGACGAACTGGTATTCCTGGATATTACGGCCACCATAGAAAAAAGAAAGACCCTTCGGGAACTGGTCAACAGGATCGCTCATCATATCAATATCCCGTTCACCGTCGGTGGGGGGATCAGCAGTGTCGACGACGTATCCTTGCTCCTGCAAAACGGGGCCGATAAAATTTCCGTAAATACCTCGGCCTTTAAAAGACCTGAGCTGGTCAAAGAACTGGCCAGGGAATTTGGCAGCCAGTGCGTGGTGCTGGCCATCGACACCAAGCAGGAGGAAGACGGTGAATGGTATGTGTACCTGAACGGAGGCCGGATACCAACGGGGAGAAAGACAGAGGAATGGGCCAAAGAGGCAGTGGGGCTGGGCGCCGGTGAGATCCTCCTTACCTCCATGAACCATGATGGCACTAAGAAGGGATTTGCCATAGATATTACAAAAAAATTGTCTATATCTCTGCCGGTCCCTATTATTGCTTCGGGTGGCGGCGGCACGATGGAACATTTTGCAGAAATCTTCGGGGCAGGTCATGCAGATGCCGCATTGGCTGCCAGTATTTTCCATTTTAAAGAAATTGCGATTCCGGAATTAAAAGGATATTTGCAGGGGAAAAATATCCCGGTACGGGTATGATCTATCACATTCATTTCCCCGGTTGGTGGATTGTTGCAGGCGGCAGAATAATATATTAGTAAAATGGAATATTTGAAAATACGTTTCGAAAAATACGCTGATGGTCTTGTCCCCGCTATTATACAAGATCATAAGACGCATAAGGTGTTGATGCTGGGATTCATGAATGGGGAAGCTTTGGAAAAGACCAGGGAAGAGGGAAAGGTCACTTTCTTCAGCCGTTCGAAAAAACGGCTCTGGACAAAGGGGGAGGAGAGCGGTAATTTTTTACTGGTGAAGAGCATTACGGTAGATTGCGACCAGGATACCCTGCTCATCACGGCGGAACCCCTCGGGCCCGTTTGCCATACCGGCGCCGATACCTGCTGGGACGAAAAGAACCAAAGGGACGAATTTTTGTTCTACCTGGAAGAAGTCATCGACAAGCGCAGGTATGCCTCACCCGATGAATCCTATATTGCCCGTCTCTTTGCCAAAGGGATCAATAAAATAGCGCAGAAGGTCGGGGAAGAAGCCGTGGAAATGGTGATCGAAGCTAAGGGCCAGGACGAACAACTCTTCCTGAATGAATCGGCCGACCTGCTCTTTCATTACCTGATCCTGCTGAATGCCAAAGGGCATACTTTGCAGGATGTAATAAACGTTTTACAAGAACGTCATAAAAAATAAGGATAAATAATTTCTCATGAGACATCTTCTTACGATACTGGCATTTTTACCGCTATTCGCAGCAGCGCAGGGAACCAGTGGGAGCGGGGCCGGGAAAGCCGTCGGAACCGGTTTCCTTATTACCGGCGAAGTCAAGGGGCTCGCCGAAAGCTCGAAAGTATTTCTGACCGATGCCAATAATCCTTCCGATACCCTGGCCAAAGGGTTCGTAAGAACAGGGAAATTTGTCCTGAAAGGGCATGTCAAAGAGCCCAATCTTTATGAAGTAAACTTTGGAAGCGCCAAGAAAAAAGGGCATCTTTTCATGGGCAATGACCCGATAGTTATTACCGGTTCGGTCGAAAATCTCATGGGATTGAGCATCACCGGATCTCCATCCAATGATGATTTCATGGAATTTCAGCAAACGTTCAACCCGAATTTCGCCCGGTTGAATGCGCTGGGCCAGTTGTCCAATTCACCGGATGGGGCGAAGATATCCGATTCGATATCCAGGGCCTACAAGCTTATTGTGGATACGGTGCAGATGACCCTGGATCAGTTCATCCAGAACAAACGATCTTCCTACGTTTCTCCTTTCATCATGATCGTGCTCAGCCAGCTATCCGACGATCCTTCCAGGCAGGAAAAGAGATTTGATATGCTTTCTCCGGAAATCCAAAACAGCTTTTACGGCCAATACCTGCAAAAACAGATCGCTGAAACAAAAATAGGGGCCATAGGGTCCCCGGCCATCGATTTTAGCCAGAATGATACAGCCGGCAAACCGATAGTCCTGTCTTCCTATAAAGGGAAATATGTGCTTGTCGATTTCTGGGCCAGCTGGTGTGGTCCCTGCCGTATGGAAAATCCCAATGTCGTAGCTACTTTCAACAAGTTCAAGGATAAAAACTTCACCGTACTCGGCGTGTCCCTCGATAAGGCCCGTGACCCCTGGTTGAAAGCCATTAAAGACGATAAATTGACCTGGACACAGGTCAGCGACCTCAAATTTTGGTATAACGATGTCGCTGTCAAGTATCATATCCAGAGCATACCCCAGAATTTCCTCATCGGCCCGGATGGCAAAATTGTCGGGAGGAACCTTAGGGGGGCAGAATTGCAATCCAAGCTTTGCGAATTATTGGGTTGTAATTAAGCGGATACCCTCTTATTGCAACTGGCGTTTGTAGAGCTGAATGGCATTCTCATATCCGAGGTATAGGGCGTCGCAGATCAGGGCATGGCCGATGGAGACTTCGTCTAGCCCTGGTATATTGCGGGCGAAATATTGAAGGTTCTGCAGGTCGAGGTCATGGCCGGCGTTCAGGCCCAATCCCAGTTCCCTGGCCCTCTTTGCGGCTGCCACGTACGGGGCGATGGCTTTTTCCCGGCCTGTGGCATACTCCCTGGCATACCCTTCCGTATAGAGCTCGATCCTGTCCGTTCCGGTCATAGCGGCGCCTTCCACCATTTCCAGCACAGGATCTACAAAGATCGAAACCCTTATACCGGCTTTCCTGAATACGGAGATCATTTCCGCCAGCCAGTCTTTATTTTTCAGGGTGTCCCATCCATGGTTGGACGTTATCTGATCAAGGGCGTCCGGAACGAGGGTCACCTGGTCGGGATGAGTGGCCAGTACCAGGTCCACGAATTTTTGTTCCTGGCAATTCCCTTCGATGTTGAATTCTGTCGTGATGATCTTTTTAATGTCATACACATCCTTATAACGGATATGCCGCTCATCCGGCCGGGGATGAACGGTGACGCCGTCTGCGCCGAACAACTGGGCGTCAGATGCCGCTTTTACAACGTCAGGATTATTGCCTCCGCGGCTGTTGCGTATGGTAGCAAACTTGTTGATGTTCACGGAAAGTTTCGTCATGCCGCAAAGGTAGAGAAAAGTCTATCGGCCGTTTTACTTCTTGTTTTATTCCTTGAATAATTTTGTTGCATAGAGGCTCTCTCCATCTGTATTCTTGATATCCAGATGATAGTTCCCTGTCTCCAGGGAATGCAGATCTTCGATTGCGATCTTATTGACCCCTTTGCTGAGTCCCGCACCCAGTATTCGAACGATCTTCGAGTTTTGCAGGTCGGCGAGCAAAATGATACAATCATCCCTGTCCGCACAATTGATCTCAATATTGATGATATGGTTGAAGGGATTAGGATTGACAAAAATTTCAGTAGCCATAACTTTTAGTATAAGGAGGATTAATGATAGGATGAATTGATCCATTACTTTGCCAAAATCATAAGTAATTTAAAATCAATTCACTATGTGCCTTAGACAAAATTCCTTTCTCCCAGGTCGGGAAATTACTTGGGGCTATTGGGAGATAGGATTGCGTAATATTACTAAAATAATTTCGGAAAATACTATCCGAAGAGGATCTCTAAGGGTTAGCTTTAGCCAAAGGGTAGTAGGGGCTACTTAAAAGCGCGCTACCAGCTTCAGGTTCAGGAGTCTTGGCGTCAGGCGGTTGGGCATGGCATAGGTGGTATTTGCAAAATCCTTGATGAGAAGATAGGAGATGGTATTGGCCCGGTCGATGAGGTTGAATACTTCCAGCGTGGCCCAGATGTTCTCGAAATTGCGGAAGGGGCTATGGCTGCGGCGGTTGCCCTTCTCGCTATCCAGCAGGAGGGCGCTAAATCCAACGTCTATGCGAATATAGGGGTCGATGATGAGCGCATTGCGATATTTTACACTACCGGGAATATTGAAAGGAAGATTGCTGCCATATATGAAATTAAGGAAGGCCTTGAGATTTTTATTGGTAGGCAGATAATCCTGCAGGAACATGCCGAATGTCAGCAGCCGATCCGTAGGCCTGCGTACCCAGCCCGCCTGCTTCCTGACGCTATCGATCGGCTGATTCAGCGAGTCCAGCGTATAGTCATAGTAATAAGCGTTATTCAATTTTTCCATTGTCTTCATGAGGCCTACGCTGATCCAGCTTTCCGCATCTTTTACCAGTTCGCCGAACAAGCGGAACTCCATACCCGTCGCAAAGGCTTTGGCATCGTTCTGCCCGGAATATTGGATCTGCACATTATCGATATCGTAGGATACCACCCGGCTCATGCTTTTATAATAGGCTTCCGTGGTGAAACGGAAAGGCCGGTCTCCCAGTTTGAAATTTTTGTCCACTCCCGCAACGATTTGCCAACTCCTCTGTGCTTTCAGGTCCGTATTCAGGCTCCCATCGGGCCTCACCATCTCCCGGTAGAAAGGAGGTTGATCATAGATGCCAAGGGCTCCCCGATAGACGATATCTTTATCGGATCCCCGTGGTTTCCAGGAGAAGCCAATTCTTGGGGAGACGAGGAATTCATGGTTAAGGGTATTGTAATTATATCTGATCCCACTCTGCAGGGTGAATCCGCTCGAATCGCGAAACAGGATATTATCCTGAATATAACCGGTTAGTCGTGTAATATCCGGGTCTTCATTTGAGCGTATGGAACTGCTCAACGTAGGTGATCCCGCCGAATAAGGTAACGAATAACCCGTCGAATCCTCATATTCCCATTGGGTTAAATTGCTGTGAACGATCTGTCGTTCCGCACTGACTCCCCATTGGATAAAATGAGGCCCTTTCTCCAGGTAGCCTTTGTGGGTCGCATTCCAGACTGCGATGTCCAGTTGGTTCCGGGCATAGTTTTGGTAAGTACCCGTGCCCAGGGGGTTCGTGATCTGGCCAAATGTCGAACTGCTTCTATCAAAGTTCCGGTCTCCGAAAAGGTAATTAGCCGTTATATCGTACGATTCATTTTCTTTGTCTTCAAACCTGGATATCATCCATTTCAGGCGCAGGTCTTTTCTCACCTGCCGGGTCCAGGCAAAACCCAGGAGATTGGTCTGGTATTTGTCTACTTCCTCGCCGCTAAAGTTAATATTGAGCCCAAGATTTTCCGTGAAGTAAGGGGAGAAAACAGCAGTGGTCAACTGGCTTGATTGCGGGATCAGGGTGAACCGGGTCTCCGAGAGCGTTCCCATGAGTTCCAACTGGTCTTTGGGAGTCGGTTGGTAAGTGAATAAGGCTTGCAGGTCCGCCGAAGAAGGGATATAATTTCCGATGGTAGCCTGACTGCTAAGCAGATCCTTATTGGTCCTGTTGCGGGCGCCAACCAGGTAGGTGAATTTCTTGTTTTTGCCTCCTACGCCTTCCAGGTGCAGCCCCTGTTCCAGGAGGCCGACGTAGGCGGAACCGCCGAACCCCTGCGGTTTTTTGTATTGGATGTCCAGGGCGGAGTACATTTTGTCTCCGTATTTCGCCTGGAACCCGCCTGTATAAAAGCTGACGTTCCTGGTCATTTCCGGGTTGATAAAGCTCAGCCCTTCCTGCTGGGCATTGTTCACAAGATAAGGCCGGAATACCTCGAAATCGTTCACATAGATCAGGTTTTCATCATAATTGCCTCCTCTTACCGAATACTGGGAGGTCAGTTCGTTATTCGAACCAACAACGACTTTAATAAGACTTTCAATGCCGCCGGTGGGACTGGGAATATTGATGGCGTCTTTGGGATTGACCTTGACGAGACCGGCTTCCGTTCTGTCATGCTGATCCGTTATCACTACTTCCTTCATCTGACCGGCGTTCCTTTCCAGCCTCACTACGACCCTTTCTTCCTCTCCTTCGTTCAACAGAAAATGTTGCTGTTCCGATTTATAACCCGTAAAAGAAAAGACCAATGCGAATGCTTTTTCGGCCGGCACCCGGATATGAAAGGTCCCCGAATCCGAACTCATGATGCCCGATTGTTTTCCAAGAATGACGATTGAGACCCTGGAAAGGGGAGTCTCATTTTCATCCAGGATCTTGCCGGAGATGAAACCCGCTTTTTTTTGTGCCGGCGATGACAGGGAGGACGATAAAAACAGTATCAACAGAACAGTCAGTGGGATTCTCAATGACGAGCTTTTTTTGGATGATCGAAATTAGTGAGATTTAGCTGCACCCCAAAAACGCAAATACCGGTAAAATATGTTTATTTTCCAGTCAATAAAGAAATTATTTCGTGTATAAACCGCTATTAATCCCGCTTCTCTGTATTTTACTATCCGGCGGCTGTCATGAACGGGGGCACTCACCGGCTGCTCATAACTCCGATACCCTCACCGCAGAAGTCATCCCAAAGGATGTTCTTACCGACCTGGATACTGCGATGATATCTTTAAGGGCTACCCGTTCAGTGGCGCTGATAGATGTGCTCGGCCAGGTCTGGAAAGTAGATGATGCGGATCGGCCCCATTGGAATGAACTCTTCTGGGATTCTTCGGAAAATGTAAGGCGATATCCCGAGCTCGCTCTTTTTAAAGATTTCAGTCTGACGGAGAATGCCCGTTATAATATAAAAATGGGCGACTGGCAATTGAGTAAAGAGAAAAAGGAATTGCAGATCCATTTTAGCGATGGCACCCGTAAAACCTATTCCGTCCGCCAGATCGCGTTGAAGCAAATGATGCTGGACTGTGACAGAGGCTTGGATCGGGTAAGTCTTACCCTTTCGGCTGATGCGCTGGTACACAAGCAGCCGATGGAAGATCCCTTTCACCCGGCCAATAACCAATGGCGTATCAAGCCGCGGGCGCCCGAGACAGAGGAACAGGTCCGTACCCGTTTAAAAGGGTATGTACATTTCTATTCGCTTTTTTTTCATGACAACCGGCTGCGGCAGTCAAAAGACATCTCCTTCTCAGGGCTTCCCGCCTGCCTGGTCTGGTACAACGGCGGCATCGGCATGCCTGAAAAGAAAGAGTTGGACGACAGATGGGTGGGTTGTTTTTATTCTGAAGAACAGGCGATGAAAGGCTATGAAATATTGGCTGCCATCCTGGAGAAGCATGACCTAAAGTGGCCGGAGCATCCCACCAGTTGGATCAAACAAATCTATGAAGTGCTGGACCAGATTTATGATAAACTATAGGGTCAAAGTGGTTAGGTCAATCAAGGTCAATCCGGAATGATCGTCTCAATCCGTATACTTTAGCTGTTTTATCGTTGCTTTGGGATCGGGAGACTGGAATACCGTACTGCCGGCGACCAGTACATCGGCTCCGGCGTGCAGGATGCCGGCTGCATTTTCCAGGGTCACACCTCCGTCTATCGAAATCAGCGTCTTAAGCCCCCTCTCGTGGATCATTTTTTTCAGGCTCCTGATCTTTTGATAGGTATGCGGAATGAACTCCTGTCCGCCAAAGCCAGGGTTCACGCTCATGAGCAGGACAATATCGATATCCTGCAGGATATCGGATAACAGATCCACTGGCGAGTGCGGGTTAACGGCGACCCCCGCCTTCATGCCCAGGGATTTTATCTGCTGTATATTCCGGTGCAAATGACGGCAAACTTCGATATGTACGCTGAGGCTATCGGCGCCGGCCTTGCGAAAAGCTTCCGTATACTTTTCCGGTTCTTCGATCATCAGGTGCACGTCACATGGTTTTTTCGTCGCTGTACGGATTTGTTGGATGATGGACATCCCAAAACTGATATTGGGAACAAATCGGCCATCCATCACATCCAAGTGAAACCAGTCCGCTTCGCTTTCATTCAGCATCTTGCATTCTTCTTCCAGTTTCAGGAAATTGCAGGCCAGCAGGGAGGGTGCGATGAATACCATGATAGTTTGAAGTTTGAATTATCCAAAAATAACCCGAATCGGTCAATTGGCAAATCTTTATCGTGAGTGTTGAGTCGTCACTCTTTTATTCGTCTGATTGCTTCCCGTGCCTCGGTAAATCCTTTGTCCAGGGAGATCGCCCGTTGATAATATTGTATGGCTTCCTCTTTCTTATTGCCGGCTTCATAGCAACGGCCTATCCAGAAATAGGCGTCGGGATCGGTATTTGAAACGGTGGCCGCCATCCGGAATATCTTCAGGGCCTCCTCGTAATTCTTCTGCTTGAACAGGGCGATCCCTTTTTCGAGGTAGGCTTCCGTAAATTTCCAGTCACGGTGAATGCAGGAGTCGAACTGTATGATCGCGGTATTGTATTGTTTTGTATTGGAATAATAAATGCCTTTGATGAAAAACGGGTCCGTCAATTCGCCCGCAGAGTCCTTTCTGATGACTTCATCGCATAGTTGCAGGGCGATCTTATTCCTGCTTTCGGCATAAATATGGGCCAACTCCATCGCATAGGTATTGACGGGCTGGATCGACCATGCTTTTTTTAAGGCGGCGATGGCTCCTGCCGTATCCCTGGTCTGCTCCAGCAAAAGGCCTTTCTCATACCAAGCCTCGAAATTAGCGGAATCCGCGTCCAGCATACTGTCAAACAGTTTCATGGCTTGTTCTGTCTGACCGGACTGCGTATATATTTCTCCCAGCAATTTTTTAAATGCATCATTGGCCGGAAATTTTTGCATGCAATCCTGCAATAGCTTTATCGCTTCCGCGGGTTTGTTCAGTATTGAAAGGGTTGAAGCATAACGGAGACCCGTTTCTTCATCGGGATGAAGATCCCATGCGTTTTTAAAATCTCCGGCCGCAATTTCATGCCGGTCGTTCCGGGATAACAGATCTCCCCGGCGGAAGTAGAGACCGGCTTCCCGGGGAAATTGACGGATACTATCCGTCAGTGCTGCAAATGGAAGGCTCTTTAGGATCTTGTCCTGTTCGTTTTCATTCTTAGCGGCAGGGCTCTTGCAGGCCGTCGAAAGAAGGAAGCACCCTCCGGCCAGCACCAAATAGGTTTTAATAGACTTGAGCATATGCAAAACTAACCGATTCCCACAATTTTATTGATTTACTGTTTGAGTTGTGGACTTTGTGCGTTTACTTTGCCTGGGTTTCTTTTGGGTTTCTTCACCCTTTCTTCATTTTTTAATTTTAATCATTCTGATATGCAAACAGGACTGGTGCACTTACACAGCTTACTACGCTGGATCATTCTGGTACTGCTGGTGGTCTCTATCATCAAAAGTTTCGCCGGTTGGCAGGGCAAGAAGGCATTCCGTCCGGGCGATGCCAAAATATGGTTATTCACCATGATCTCGGCGCATATCACCCTGCTCCTCGGCTTATACCAATGGCTCGCCGGCCGCTTCGGGATCTTAACGACATCATTGCCCGAAGGTATAAGCGTCATGAAGGATAAATTCTATCGTTTTTACTGGGTCGAGCATCCCGTTGGTATGATCCTGGCGATCGTCTTCATCACCCTGGGCAGGGGAATGGCTAAAAAAATCGTCAGCGATGAGACCAAATATAAAAAGGCCTTTATCTTCTTTTTAGTGGCGCTGATCATCATTCTGGCCACCGTTCCCTGGCCGTTTCGGGGGATCGTAGGACGGCCCTGGTTCCCGGGCATGTAGTAGAAAGCCTGGCATATAGCAGATTTTATCTCTTGCCCAACTCGATCACTTCGCAGTCTTTCATGTCTTTGCCATCCACTGTAAAACGGATCAGCGTTCTGATCTGATGCCATCCCTGGTTGCCTGCGGCGCCGGGATTCATGTGAAGGCATTGCAGTTGGTCGTCGAATAGGATCTTGAGGATATGCGAGTGCCCGCAGATGAACAATTGCGGAGGGTGTGCCGTCAGTTCCTTTTTTACGGGGGGATTGTATTTTGGGGGATACCCGCCGATATGGGTCATGAATACTTCCACTTCTTCACATTGCCANNCGAAGCGGTTTGAAGGCGCTGAGCCTGCCCGCGAGTTGGGCGGATCCAAAATCGCCGGCATGCCAGATCTCGTCGCAGGCTTCGAAATGCCGGAAGATATTTTCATCCAGGTAATGATGCGTGTCGGATAACAGGCCGATTCTTTTCAAACAAATTATTTTTGTAAAGGTAGGCAGGAAATTAAATTCGGTAACTTTATTACAACGATTAGCTTACAGTCATAACGATCAGCTTATGCCATATTATCATCAACAGGGAATTATTCCCCATAAACGTCATACGCAGTTCCGTAAAGCGGATGGCTCCTTGTATGCCGAACAATTGTTTTCTACCGAAGGCTTCTCCAACGACTATTCTTTACTGTATCACTGCCACCCTCCGACAGCGATCATTCATACCGATCCGGCTATAGATGCGATGCCGCNNCTACAAGAATGCGGATGCGGATGAAATGATCTTTGTACATGAAGGCAGCGGGATGCTCCGGACGATGTATGGAAATATTCCGTTCGGCTATGGGGACTACCTGGTGATTCCCAGGGGTACGATCTACCGGTTGGATTTTAGCCACGCTGACAATCGTCTTTTTATCGTTGAATCCTTCAGTCCCATCAGGTTCCCTCATAAATATCTAAGCCCCAATGGGCAGTTATTGGAACATTCACCCTATTGCGAGCGGGACATCCGTGCCCCGCAGGATTTAACGACCATTGACGAGAAGGGGGATTTCCTGATCCGGACCCTCAAGAAAGGCCGCCTGTATGGTATCCATTATGGTCATCATCCTTTCGACGTTACAGGATGGGATGGGTGCTGTTATCCTTTTGCCTTCAGCATCCACGACTTCGAACCCATCACCGGGCGCGTGCATCAGCCGCCTCCCGTACATCAAACTTTCGAGGGCCGTAACTTTGTGGTCTGCTCCTTTTGTCCGCGTCTGTTCGATTACCATCCCCTCTCGATCCCGGCTCCTTATAATCACAGCAATATCGACAGCGATGAGCTATTGTACTATGTCGACGGTGATTTCATGAGCCGGAAAAATGTCACCCGGGGAATGCTCACCCTTCACCCGGGCGGGATCCCCCATGGACCGCATCCGGGATCCGTGGAGAAGAGTATCGGGGCTAAAGAGACAAAGGAATTGGCCGTCATGGTCGACACGTTCCATCCGCTGATGCTGACGGTGGAAGCCCTGGAGATCGAGAACCCGGGTTACACGATGAGTTGGGCCGAATAGGAATTTATTCTCAAAGCTGCTATTTTCCCGATTCGGGTTAGAGCGTATTGTGGTAAATTCGCCAGAAATTATCTTTCCGAATGAAAAAAGCGAATGTCCTATGCCTGGCTTGGTCCCTGATCCCGCTGATCTCCTGTTTGTGTTTGCAAGCCAGGTCGCAGGGAGTGGTAGGACAGGTGTTGCCGTTACAGTTCTCCGGCGATAGCTCTTTCGAAATCCGCGAAAAGACCTCCTTCCAGATCGGCGATCCATGGAATGCGGCATATGACGTTCGTTCGGACATTGCCATCGTATACGGGATGAACAACAGCTTCCCGGAAAGAGTAAAATCGTATAGGGATCGGGGCTATAATATCCAGTTCATGACAGGGATTGCCTGGGGAGAATACCAGGATTATTTTACCGGCCGCTTCGATGGCAGGACGCATCCGGAAGATGGACAGGTGCAGCGTGACGGGAAAACCATTTGGCACGGAAAAGACGTGCCTTATGTAGTGCCTTCCGATTCGTATCTGGCTTATATGAAGTCCCTGGTGAAAAAGGCCATCGATGGCGGGGTATCGGCGATTTACCTTGAAGAGCCTGAGTTCTGGGCCAAGTCCGGGTATGGCGGCGGGTTCAAAAAAGTATGGCAGAAATACTATGGTTTTCCCTGGATGGCGCAGGATGTTTCTCCCGAGGCGACCTATCTCTCGTCCAAGCTAAAATATCATTTATACTTCAATGCGCTGAAGGAGGTCTTCGGCTATGCCAAATCCTACAGCGAGAGCAGGGGTAGTCGTGTGAAGTGTTATGTGCCCACCCATTCTCTGCTGAATTATTCATCCTGGGAGATCGTCAGTCCGGAAGCGAGCTTGGCGGCACTACCGGGGATGGATGGCTATATTGCCCAGGTCTGGACCGGCACTTCCCGGGAGCCTACTTATTTTCAGGGAGTAGAAAAAGAGCGCGTTTTCGAAAATGCATTCCTGGAATACGGCTCCATGGTGTGCATGACGGCGCCTACCGGTCGCAGGATCTATTTTTTAACCGATCCCATCGAAGACTATCCCCGCAGCTGGGATGATTACCGGTGTAATTACGAGGCTACCTTTACGGCCGAGCTGATGTATCCCGGCGTCGATCATTACGAGGTGATGCCCTGGCCTAACCGGATCTATCTCGGGAAATTCAAGCTGGAGAATAATGATACCCTCCAACCCATATCTCCTGCCTTTGCCACCCAGATGCAGGTCATGATCAATTCGCTGAATGCGATGCCGCTTTCTGCCAACCGGGTAAACGGATCCCCGGGCATCGCCGTGCTGGTGTCGAATTCCATGATGTTCCAGCGTTTTCCCACCCATGCGGAA